>NZ_PZKG01000038.1 GCF_003034985.1 Cereibacter changlensis JA139 | reverse complement strand
ATCTGGTCGAGGTGGGCATCGAGCATGGCGGGCCTCCCGGCTGTTGCGGGCGGGTTACTCCACGGTCACAGATTTCGCAAGGTTGCGCGGCTGGTCGACGTCGGTGCCCTTGGCGATGGCGGTGTGATAGGCCAGCAGCTGCGCCGGCAGGGCGTAGAGGATCGGCGCGAGGAAATCCGGCGCCTGCGGCATGGTCAGCGTGCGCCAGCAGCCCGAGCCTGCCTCGGCCACGCCCTGCGCGTCGGAGATCAGCAGCACCCGGCCATGGCGGGCCATCACCTCCTGCATGTTCGACACGGTCTTGTCGAACAGCGCGTCGCGCGGGGCCATGACGATCACCGGCACGCGGGCGTCGATCAGCGCAATGGGCCCGTGCTTCAACTCGCCCGAGGCATAGCCTTCGGCGTGGATATAGCTGCATTCCTTCAGCTTCAGCGCGCCTTCCAGCGCGATCGGGAACATCGACCCGCGGCCGAGGAAGAGAATGTCCTGCGCCTCGGCCAGTTCCTCGGCGATCTCCGGATAGTCGCCGCCGCCGAGCGCGTGGTTCATCAGCCCGGGCAGGCTCGCGAGATCGGCGAGGTGCTTCGCCAGACCATCGGCATCGAGCCGGCCGCGATCCACCGCCGCCTTCAGCGCCAGCAGCGCGAGCACCGTCAGCTGGCAGGTGAAGGCCTTGGTCGAGGCCACGCCGACCTCGACCCCGGCGAGGATCGGCAGGGCCAGATCGGATTCGCGGGCGATGGAGGAGGTGGGGACGTTGACCACCGAGACGATCTTGGCCACCTTCTCCTTGGCATAGCGCAGGGCGGCGAGCGTGTCGGCGGTCTCGCCCGACTGGCTGACGAAGAGCGCCCAGGAGGTTGGGGACAGCGGCGGTTCGCGGTAGCGGAACTCCGACGCGATATCGACCTCGACCGGCAGGCCCGCGAGCTGCTCGAACCAGTATTTCGCCACATGGCAGGCATAGGAGGCCGTGCCGCAGGCGACCATGGTTAGCCGGTCGACGCCGGTGAAATCCACCGGCAGGTTCAGGTGCTGATCCTGCACGTAATGGCGCAGCGCATCGGCCAGCACCACCGGCTGCTCGGCGATCTCCTTGGCCATGAAATGCTTGTAGCCGGCCTTCTCGATCCGCGTGGCCGACAGCTGGATGCGGGTCATGGCGCGGTTCACCCGGCGGCCCTCGGCGTCGAAGATCTCGGCCCCGGCGCGGGTGATGACGGCGCGGTCGCCCTCCTCGAGATAGGTGATCTCGTCCGTCATGGGGGCAAGCGCGATGGCGTCGGAGCCGACGAACATCTCGCCCTTGCCGTGGCCGATCGCCAGCGGCGAGCCCTTGCGGGCGGCGATCATCAGGTCGTCTTCGCCGTCGAAGAGGAAACAGAGCGCGAAGGCGCCGTGAAGCCGGGCGATGGTGGCGGAGGCCGCCTCGACCGCGTTCAGGCCCTGCGACATGTGCAGCTGGGTGAGGAGGGCGACGGTCTCGGTGTCGGTCTGGCTCTCGGCAGCGAAGCCCGCCTCGGCGAGCTCGGCGCGCAACTCGCGGAAGTTCTCGATGATCCCGTTATGCACCACGGCGACGGGTCCGGCCTTGTGCGGATGGGCGTTGATCACCGTGGCCGCGCCATGCGTGGCCCAGCGGGTGTGGCCGATGCCGGCCTTGCCGGCCAGCGGCTCGTGCACCAGCAGATCCGACAGGTTCACCAGCTTGCCCACCGCGCGGCGGCGGTCGAGCGCGCCGTCGTTCACCGTGGCGATGCCGGCGCTGTCATAGCCGCGATATTCCAGCCGCTTCAACGCCTCGACCAGAAGCGGGGCGGCCTCGTGATCGCCCAGAACACCTACGATGCCGCACATGTCACACGCCTTTCCGGGCGGCCTTCGCCGCCTTGTAGAGATCCATCAGTTTTGTCGCAAAACCCGGCTTGTTCACCTGCCGCGCCCGGCCCAGCGCCAGCGCCTCGGCCGGCACATCCTCGGTGATGACCGAACCGGAGCCGGTCATCGCCCCGGCGCCGATCTTCACGGGGGCCACCAGCATGGTGTCGGAGCCGATGAAGACCCGGGCGCCGATCTCGGTGCGGTGCTTCGACACGCCGTCGTAGTTGCAGGTGATGGTGCCCGCGCCGATGTTGGTCGCCTCGCCGACATGGGCATCGCCGAGATAGGTGAGGTGGCCGACCTTCACGCCCTCGTCGAGCACGGAATTCTTGATCTCGACGAAGTTGCCGACATGCACATCCTCGGCCAGTTCGGCGCCGGGGCGCAGCCGGGCGAAGGGGCCGACGGTGGCGCCGCGGCTGACGTGGCAGCCCTCCAGATGGCAGAAGGCCTTGATCTCGGCGCCGGACTCGACGGTGACGCCGGGGCCGAAGACCACGTTCGGCGCGATCACCGCGTCGCGGCCGATATGGGTGTCGAGCGCGAAGAACACCGTCTCGGGCGCGGTCAGCGTCACGCCGTCCTCCAGCGCCTCGGCGCGGGCGCGTTTCTGGAATTCCGCTTCGGCTTCCGCGAGTTGCGCGCGGGTGTTGATGCCCAGCGTCTCGGATTCGTCGCAGATCACCACGCCTGCCGAATGTCCTTGGGCGCGGGCCAGCTCGACGATGTCGGTCAGGTAGTATTCGTCGCTGGCATTCTTGTTGTCCACGGCGGCGACCAGATCGAAGAGAAGCTTCGCCTCGGCGCAGATCACGCCGGAATTGCAGAGGCTTATCGCCAGAACCTCATCCGTCGCTTCCTTGAATTCGACGATTTTCTCCAGCGTGTCGCCCGAGGTCACAAGCCGCCCGTAGCGCCCGGGATCGCGGGCGTGGAAGCCCAGCACCACCACCGCATGTCGCGAGCGGGCGGCAAGCATCGCCTCCAGCGTCTCGGTGCGCACGAAGGGGGTGTCGCCATAGAGCACCACGGCCTCGCCCGGCACGCCCGCTAGCAGCGGCGCGGCCTGCGCCACGGCATGGGCGGTGCCCAGCTGTTCGGCCTGCACCACCACATCCACCGTCTCGTCGAAGGCGCGGGCGGCCCTGGTCACGGCCTCGGCGCCATGGCCCGCCACCACGACGATACGGGCGGGGTCCAGCGCCTGGCCCGCGCGCATGGCATGATGCAGCAGGGGCGCGGCGCCGAGAGGATGCAGCACTTTCGGCAGGTCGGAGTTCATCCGCGTGCCTTGCCCGGCGGCGAGCACGATCAGAGAAACGGAGGGGGATGCCATGGAGCCTCTTTCCTTTGCGGTCGGCCCGTTTTAACCGGGATCGGCTGCGCCGCAAGAGTGGCGGCCATCACTCTGTCTTACGGCCTGTTTCAGGAGATGCCATGCGCACCGTTGTTTTCGACCTCGACGGCACGCTTGCCGATACCAGCGCCGACCTGATCGCCTCGGCCAATGCCTGTTTCCGGGCGCTCGGCCATGGCGACCTGCTCGACCCGCTGGAAGACGCGCTGACCGCCTTTCACGGCGGGCGGGCGATGCTGCGGCTCGGGTTCGAGCGGCTGGGGCAGGGCTGGTCGGAGGCGGAGGTGGATATCCAGTATCCGCTGCTGCTGGAGAACTACCGCTGCGCGATCAACGTGCATACCCAGCTCTATCCCGGTGCGCGCGAGGCGGTTCAGGCGCTGCGCGACGCAGGCTTTGCCACGGCGATCTGCACCAACAAGCCCGAGGCTCTGGCCGAGACGTTGTTGGGGCTGATGGAAATCCGCCACCTCTTCGACGCGATGATCGGCGCCGACACGCTGCCGACCCGCAAGCCCGATGCCGCGCCCTATGTGGCGGCGGTGGAGCAGGCGGGGGGCACGGTGGCGCGCTCGATGCTGATCGGCGATACCGAGACCGACCGCAAGACCGGGATCTCGGCCGGGGTGCCGGTGGCGCTGGTGACCTTCGGGCCGGAGGGGCGCGGGGTGGAGCGACTGTCGCCCGAGGCGCTGCTCGACCATTTCGACGATCTGCCGGCGCTGGCCGCCCGGATGCTGCCCTGACCCGTCAGGGGCGATAGAGCGGCACCGTCGAGATCGACATCTTGGCCGAGCCCTCGGTCAGTTCGCGGGCATGGACCAGATAGATCAGCGTCTGGTTCGGCTCGTCGAACACCCGCGTCACCACCAGCGACTTCAGCACCAGAGAGCGGCCCTCGGTGAAGATCTCCTCGCCGTCGCTGCTGCGGTCGATGTCGCCCAGCGTGATCGGCCCGGTCTGGCGGCAGGCGATGGAGGCGTTCGAGGGATCCTCGAACCAGTTGCCCTGCCGGAAACGGTCGATCAGCGAGCGGTCGAAGTAGGCGATGTGGCAGGTGACGCCCTCGACCCCCGGGTCGGGGATCGCGTCGATCAGGATGTCGTTGCCGACCCAGTCGACTCCGACCTTGCCCACCACCTCGGCCACCGCGGGACCCGCCATCGCCGCCGCCAGAACCGCCGCCCTCAAGACCCACCGCATGCCCATACCTCCGTTGGTTTCGCGCGGAACATGGAGCATTTCCGCCGGTCTTCCCAGTGCCCGCCGCGACGCACTTGACCCGACTCGGCGCATCGTGCAGCTTATTGAACAACTGTTCAATAAAAGGCCGGGCCATGTTCGCAGCAACGACCTTCGATCTGGGCGAGGATATCGGCGCGTTGCGCGGCACCGTGCGGTCCTGGGCCGAGGCCCGCGTCAGGCCACAGGCGGCGGCGATCGACAGGGCCAACGTCTTTCCGGCGGAGCTCTGGCGCGAGATGGGCGAGCTCGGGCTTCTGGGCATCACCGTGCCCGAGGCTTTCGGCGGGGCCGACATGGGCTATCTCGCCCATACTGTCGCGGTGGAGGAGATCGCCCGCGTCTCGGCCTCGGTCGCGCTGTCCTATGGCGCGCATTCCAACCTCTGCGTGAACCAGATCGTGCTGAACGGCTCCGAGGCGCAGAAGGCGCGCTACCTGCCGCAGCTCGTCTCGGGCGCGCATGTCGGCGCGCTGGCCATGTCGGAGGCGGGGGCGGGATCGGACGTGGTGTCGATGAAGCTGCGCGCCGAGAAGCGCAACGGCCACTACCGGCTGTCGGGCACGAAATACTGGATCACCAACGGGCCGGATGCCGATGTGCTTGTGGTCTATGCCAAGACCGACCCCGAGGCGGGCTCCAAGGGCATCACCGCCTTCCTGATCGAGAAGGGCATGGCGGGCTTCTCCACCGGCCCGCATTTCGACAAGCTCGGCATGCGCGGCTCCAACACCGGCGAGCTGATCTTCGACGGCTGCGAGGTGCCCTTCGAGAACGTGCTGGGCGAGGAGGGGCGGGGCACCCGCGTGCTGATGTCGGGGCTCGACTACGAACGCGTGGTGCTCTCGGGCATCGGCACGGGCATCCTTGCCGCCTGTCTCGACGAGGTGCTGCCCTATCTGCAGGGGCGCGAGCAGTTCGGCCAGCCGATCGGGTCGTTCCAGCTGATGCAGGCCAAGCTCGCCGACATGTTCGTGGCGCTGAACACGGCGCGGGCCTACACCTACGAGGTGGCGCGGGCCTGCGACAAGGGCACAGTCACCCGCGCCGATGCGGCGGCCTGCGTGCTCTATGCCTCGGAACAGGCGATGGTGCAGGCGCATCAGGCGGTGCAGGCCTTCGGCGGGGCAGGGTATCTCGCCGATGCGCCGGTGGCCCGGCTGTTCCGTGACGCCAAGCTGATGGAGATCGGCGCCGGCACCTCCGAGATCCGCCGCATGCTGATCGGCCGCGAACTGATGGCGGGGCGCTGATGGATCTCGTCAGCCTCGGTCGGCCCAACATCCTGCACGAGCACCTCGCCTGGCTGGTCGGGCCGCTGGAATGGGTGGCGGCGGGCATCCTGCTCGGCGCGATCCTGATCCTGCTGGCCGGCACGGCGCGCTTTCTCTTCGGCGGCGTCCGGGCCGAGCTGAGCCGCGACAATTCCGAACGGGTGCGCCGCACCAATGCCGAGCGGGTGGAACTCGGTCGCTACATCCTCTCGGCGCTCGAGCTCTTCATCGTCGCCGACCTGCTGCACACCGCCCTCTCGCAGGAGCTGGGCGACCTGATCTACCTCGGCGTGCTGGTGCTGATCCGCTCGGCCATTTCCTATTTCCTCGACCGCGAGCTGGCGGCGCTGAAGAAGGACCTCGGCGAATGACCCGCGCAAGGCGCTGCCGGCCCGGAAGGCCCGGACCGGCAGCGGCTGCGTCAGAACTTGTAGATGTAGGACAGGCCGACGGTGACCGGATCGATCTCGGCGGTGCCGATCTTGTTTCCGTTAAGCTTCACGTCGCTGTCGATGTCCATCCAGCGCAGGTCCGAGCGGATCGCGCCATGCGGGCCCAGCTCGTAGTCGAAGCCGACATGGGCCGAGACCCCCCAGCTGTCGTCCAGCTCCAGCTTGCCGAGAGCCGACTCTTCCTCGAAGAAGGTCACATAGGTGATCCCGGCGCCGACGAAGGGCTTGAACGCCCCGCCCATCGGGAAGTGGTATTGCAGCGACAGGGTCGGCGGCAGGTGCTTCACGGTGCCGGCCTTGCCGATCCCGTCGATCTTCACCTCGTGCTCGAAGGGCGTCGCCGCCAGCACCTCGATGCCGATGTTGTCGCGGATGAAATATTCGAAGGTGATGGTCGGGCGCAGGTCGTTGTCCACCTCGGCCGCGCCGCCAGCCAGCGTGCCGTTGTCCGACTTCGGCATCACATTGCCGAGCCCGAAGCCGAGCGTCATGTCGCCCTGCGACTGCGCGAAGGCCGGAGCGGTGAGGGCAAGAAGGGCGGTGGCGGCGAGGGCGGAAAGTCTCAGGGTCATGGTCTTGCTTTCAGGTTGCGAACGAGGCGGACCATTGCGGCGTCCCGCCGCAGATTCCTTGACCTGCATCAACCGAATGTCGGCTGCCTGCCGGGGAGGCCCGCGATGACCCCAATCCACCGCCTCCGGGCGAAGATGTCGCAGGGCATGCCATGGCATACGGCGGCATCCCGGCTTCCGGAGCGGGCCGCATGAAGCTCGTCTCCCGCCTCCTCCCCGGCTCCGAGTCGTTCCGGGCCAACCGCGCCGCGCATCTCGCGCTGCTCGACGGCATCGCCGAGGCCGCCGCCCTCGCCGCCGCCGGGGGAGGCGCGCAGGCGCAGGCCCGCCACGCCGCCCGCGGCAAGCTGCCGCCGCGCGAGCGGGTGGCGGCGCTGCTCGACCCGGGCTCGCCCTTCCTCGAGATCGGCGCGCTGGCCGCGCATGGCCTCTATGACGGCGCCGCTCCAGCCGCCGGACTGATCGCCGGGGTGGGGCAGGTGGAGGGCCGCGATGTCATGGTGCTCTGCAACGGCGCCACGGTGAAGGGCGGCACCTATTACCCGATGACGGTGAAGAAGCACCTGCGCGCGCAGGAGATCGCCGAGGCCTGCGCGCTGCCCTGCGTCTATCTGGTGGATTCCGGCGGGGCCAACCTGCCCAATCAGGACGAGGTCTTTCCCGACCGCGACCATTTCGGCCGCATCTTCTACAATCAGGCGCAGATGTCGGCCAAGGGCATCCCGCAGATCGCCGTGGTCATGGGCTCTTGCACCGCGGGCGGCGCCTATGTGCCGGCGATGTCGGACGTGACCATCATCGTGAAAGAGCAGGGCACCATCTTCCTCGCCGGCCCGCCGCTGGTGAAGGCCGCCACGGGCGAGGTGGTCAGCGCCGAGGACTTGGGCGGCGGCGATGTGCACACGCGGCTCTCCGGCGTCGCCGACTATCTCGCCGAGGATGACGCCCATGCCCTCGCCCTCGCGCGCCGCGCTGTGCGCCACCTGAACCGCGCGACCCCCGCGACCGTGCAGTGGCAGGCCCCCGAAGACCCGGCCTATGACCCCGAGGAGATCCTCGGCGCCGTCCCCGCCGACCTGCGCACCCCCTATGACGTGCGCGAGGTGATCGCCCGCCTCGTCGACGGCTCGCGCTTCGACGAGTTCAAGGCCCGCTACGGCGAGACCCTCGTCACCGGCTTCGCCCATGTCATGGGCTGCCCGGTCGGCCTCGTCGCCAACAATGGCGTGCTCTTCTCCGAGGCCGCGATCAAGGCCGCGCATTTCATCGAGCTCTGCTCGCAGCGCAGCATCCCGCTCGTGTTCCTGCAGAACATCACCGGCTTCATGGTCGGCCGCCGCTACGAGACCGAAGGCATCGCCCGCCACGGCGCCAAGATGGTGACGGCGGTGGCCACGACCTCCGTCCCCAAGATCACCATGCTGATCGGCGGCAGCTTCGGCGCGGGCAACTACGGCATGGCCGGACGCGCCTTCTCGCCGCGCTTCCTCTGGTCCTGGCCCAATGCCCGGATCTCGGTGATGGGCGGCGAGCAGGCGGCAGGCGTGCTCGCCACGGTGCGCCGCGACGGGATCGAGCGCACGGGCGGCACTTGGTCGCCCGAGGAGGAGGCGGCCTTCAAGCGCCCCACGATCGAGATGTTCGACCGCCAGAGCCACCCGCTCCACGCCACCGCCCGGCTCTGGGACGACGGCATCCTCGATCCGCGCAAGAGCCGCGCTGCGCTCGCCCTGTCGCTGAAGGCCGCCCTCAACGCCCCCATCGAGCCGACCCGCTTCGGCCTGTTCCGGATGTGACGCCCGTGACCCGCATCCCCTTCATCTTGGCACAAATATCCTCGGGAGGTCCGGAGGGCAGACAGCCCTCCGGGGCCGGTCCGAGGCGAGAGGCCGCATGTTCCGCACGCTCCTGATCGCCAACCGCGGCGAGATCGCCTGCCGCATCATCGCCACCTGCCGCCGCCTCGGCGTGGCGACCGTCGCGGTTTACTCCGACGCCGATGCCACGGCCCGCCATGTGGCGCTTGCCGACCGGGCGATCCGCATCGGCGGCCCGGCCCCCGCCGACTCCTACCTGCGCGGCGAGGCGATCATCGCCGCGGCGCTCGAAGCCGGGGCCGAGGCGATCCACCCGGGCTACGGCTTCCTCTCCGAGAACGCGGAATTCGTCGACCGGGTGACGGCGGCGGGGCTGATCTTCGTCGGCCCCTCCGCCGCCGCGATCCGGGCCATGGGGCTGAAGGATGCCGCCAAGGCGCTGATGGCCGAGGCCGGGGTGCCGGTGGTGCCGGGCTATCACGGTGCCGACCAAGAAGACGACCGTCTGGCCGAGGCCGCGGCGGCGATCGGCTATCCGGTGCTGATCAAGGCGGTGGCGGGCGGCGGCGGCAAGGGCATGCGCCGGGTAGAGCGCTCGGGCGAGTTCGCCTCGGCCCTCGCCTCCGCCCGGGCCGAGGCGCTGGGCGCCTTCGGCAATGCCGCCGTGCTGATCGAGAAATGGATCGACTGCCCGCGCCATATCGAGATGCAGATCTTCGGCGATGGCGCCGAGGCCGTGCATCTCTTCGAGCGCGACTGCTCGCTGCAGCGCCGGCACCAGAAGGTGATCGAGGAGGCCCCGGCCCCCGGCATGACGCCCGAGATGCGCGCGGCGATGGGCGAGGCGGCGGTGCGCGCCGCCCGCGCCATCGGCTACAGCGGCGCGGGAACGGTGGAGTTCATCGTCGACGGCTCCGAGGGCCTGCGCCCCGACCGCTTCTGGTTCATGGAGATGAACACCCGCCTGCAGGTCGAGCACCCGGTGACCGAGGCGATCACCGGCGTCGATCTGGTGGAATGGCAGCTCCGCGTCGCCTCGGGCGAGCCGCTGCCGCTGCGGCAGGACCAGCTCGGCATCACCGGCCATGCCTTCGAGGCCCGGCTCTATGCCGAGGACGTGCCCGCGGGCTTCCTGCCGGCCACCGGAAAGCTCGACCACCTGCGCTTCCCCGAAGGCGCGCGGGCCGATACCGGGGTGGCGGCGGGCGATGTAATCAGCCCGTGGTACGACCCGATGATCGCCAAGATCGTCACCCATGGCCCGACCCGCGCCGTTGCGCTGAACCGCCTCGCCGTCGCGCTGGACGAGACCGAGGTGGCGGGAACCGTCACCAACCTCGGCTTCCTCGCCGCCCTCGCGCGGCACGAGGGCTTTGCGCGCGGCGAGGTCGACACCGGCCTGATCGCCCGCGACATCGACACCCTCGCCGCAAACCCCGCGCTTCCACCCGGGATCCTCGCCGCCGCCCTGCTGACCGCCGCGCTGGGCCAGAAGGCCCCGGCGTTGCAGGGCTTCACCCTCTGGCAGCCACTTCGCCACCGGGCGACGCTGCTGCAGGGGGCCGAGTTGCACACCGCCCATCTCCGCCTCACCGCGCCGGGGCGGGCGCTGGTCGAGCTCGACGGAACCGAACTCTCTGCCCACCTCACCTCCGAAGGCTGGGCGGTGGAGGGCCATCCCGCGCCGAAGGTGCTGCGCCACGGTGACCATGTCGACGTCTTCGCCCGGCGGCTCGGGACCTTCCGCTTCACGCTGCCCGATCCTCTGGCCCGCGACACTGCCGCCGCAGGGCAGGGCGGGCTGACGCTCTCGCCGATGCCGGGGCTGGTGCGCGCGGTCGCGGTGGTGGCAGGGCAGGCGGTGGCGGCGGGCGACCGGCTGGCGGTGCTCGAGGCGATGAAGATGGAGCATGTGCTGACCGCCGCCCGCGACGGCGTGGTGGCCGAGGTGCTGGTGGCGGCGGGCGATCAGGTGGAGGCCGGCGCGGCGCTGATCCGGCTGGAGGAGGCCGATGGCTGAGTTCGTCGAGATCGTCGAGGTCGGCCCGCGCGACGGGCTGCAGAACGAAAAGCGTGCCGTGCCCGCCGCCGAGAAGATCGCGCTGGTCGATCTCCTGTCGCAGGTCGGCTTCCGCCGGATCGAGGTGACGAGCTTCGTCAGCCCGACATGGGTGCCGCAACTCGCCGATGCCGCCGAGGTCATGGCCGAGATCGCCCGCCGCCCCGGCACGCGCTGGTCGGTGCTGGCGCCGAACCTGCGCGGCTACCACGCCGCCCGCGCCGCCGGGGCGGATGAGGTGGCGGTCTTCGTCTCGGCTTCCGAAGGCTTCTCCCGCGCCAATCTCAACGCTTCGGTGGCCGAAAGTCTCGTCCGGCTCGCCCCCCTCGCGGAGGCCGCGCGGGAGGATGCGATGCCGCTCCGGGGCTATATTTCCATGGTGGTCGACTGCCCCTTCGACGGCCCGACCGATCCCGCCGCCGTCGCCCGGGTCGCCGCCGCGCTCCGCGACCTCGGCTGCCACGAGATCGCGCTGGGCGATACCCTGGGTCGCGCCACGCCCGACAGCTTCGCGCGGATGCTGGCGGCGGTGACCGGCGAACTGCCGGGGACCCGCCTCGCCGTGCATTGCCACGACACCGCGGGGCGCGCGCTGGAGGTGATCGACGCCGCGCTGGAGCAGGGGGTGCGGGTGGTGGATGCGGCGGTCGGCGGCCTCGGCGGCTGCCCCTATGCGCCGGGGGCGGCGGGCAACGTGGCGACCGAGACGGTGGCGGCGCATCTCGCCCGGCGCGGCTATGCCACCGGGCTCGATGCGGCGCGGCTGGCCGAGGCGGCAGCTCTGGCGCAGCGGCTGCGGACCGGGTGACGGCGAGACTTCAGAGACGCGGGAGGGATGCGATGTTCGAGACGATCAGGCTGACGACGGATCCGCGCGGGGTGGCGAGCCTGACGCTGGCGCGGCCCGAGAAGCACAACGCCCTCTCGGCGCAGATGATCGTCGAGCTGACCGAGGCGGCGGAGACCCTTGGCGCCGATCCTGCGGTGCGCGTCGTCCTGCTCGAGGCCGAGGGCGAGAGCTTCTGCGCCGGTGGCGATCTCGGCTGGATGCGGGCGCAGATGCAGGCCGATGCCGCGACCCGCGCTGCCGAGGCGCAGAAGCTCGCGCTGATGCTGCGCGCCCTGAACGAACTCCCGAAGCCGCTGATCGCCCGGGTGCAGGGGCAGGCCTTCGGCGGCGGGCTCGGGCTGATCTCGGTCTGCGATCTGGCGCTGGGGGCCAGTTCGGCGCGTTTCGGGCTGACCGAGGTGCGGCTGGGGCTGATCCCCGCCACCATCGCGCCTTACGTGCTGGCCCGGATCGGCGAGGCGATGGCGCGGCGCATCGCGCTTTCGGGGCGGCTCATCGACGCAGAGGAAGCGATGCGGCTCGGCTTCCTCTCCCGCGTGCTGCCGCCCGCCGAGCTTTCGGCGGCAGTCGAGGCCGAGGTCGCGCCCTTCCTCGCCGCCGCCCCCGGGGCGGTGGCCGAGACCAAGGCGCTGCTGCGCCGGCTTTCCCCCCCGCCGGCGCTCGACGCCACCAGCGCGGCCCTCGTCCGGCGCTGGGAAAGCGCCGAGGCCGCCGAGGGAGTCGCGGCCTTCTTCGCGCGCCGCCGACCCGGCTGGAGCGGCTGAGCCCGACTCGCCCGGTTTGCAATTCCGCTCTGCCTGCGGCGCATTGCTGCAACTGCGAAATTTCAGTTCACCATTGCATACCAATGCGATAACAGCGCGTGGCGCAGCGGTGTTTTGTCGCGACCTTCGGTTGACCCCGACGGGGGCGAGGAGTAAACGGTGCGCAGCACGTGATCGCCTGCGCCCCCCTGTCCGGAGGCCAGCCGCCAGCCGAAGGAGCCGCTCATGGACGATCTTCTCCGAGAGTTTCTTCCCATCCTCATCCTCACGGCGCTGGCGGGCGGGCTCGGGCTTGTCCTGATGCTGTCGGCCATCGTCATCGCCGTGCGCAATCCGGACCCGGAAAAGGTCTCGGCCTATGAGTGCGGGTTCAACGCCTTCGACGACGCACGGATGAAATTCGAGGTGCGCTTCTACCTCGTTTCCATCCTGTTCATCATCTTCGACCTGGAAGTGGCCTTCCTCTTCCCTTGGGCGGTCGCCTTCGGTGAAGTGTCGATGACGGCCTTCTGGTCGATGATGGCCTTCCTCGGGGTGCTGACGGTGGGCTTTGCCTATGAATGGAAGAAGGGGGCACTCGAATGGCAGTGATGGCGGGCGCCAATACGGCGGGGGTCGATCTCGACCACTCGACCGCCGGCCTGAACCGTGAGCTGCAGGACAAGGGTTTCCTGCTGACCACGACCGAGGATCTGATCAACTGGGCGCGCACCGGCTCGCTGCACTGGATGACCTTCGGTCTGGCCTGCTGCGCGGTCGAGATGATGCACACCTCGATGCCGCGCTACGACGTCGAACGCTTCGGCGTGGCGCCGCGCGCCTCGCCGCGTCAGTCCGACGTGATGATCGTCGCCGGCACGCTGACCAACAAGATGGCCCCGGCCCTGCGCAAGGTCTATGACCAGATGCCCGAGCCGCGCTACGTGATCTCGATGGGCTCCTGCGCCAATGGCGGGGGCTACTATCACTACAGCTATTCCGTGGTGCGCGGCTGCGACCGGATCGTGCCGGTCGACATCTACGTCCCGGGCTGCCCCCCGACCGCCGAGGCGCTGCTCTACGGCATCCTGCAGTTGCAGCGGAAGATCCGCCGCACCGGCACCATCACCCGCTGAAGGAGGCGCGCATGTCCGACGCCCTGAAGGAACTCGCCGCCCATATCGAGCAGCGCCAGCCGCAGGCGGTGCTGTCCGCGCGCATCAGCCATGGCGAGCTGACGCTCGAGGTGGCGGCCGCGCATCTGGTGGCCCTGACCGAGTTCCTGAAGACCGACGGCACATGCCGCTTCTCCAGCCTCGTCGACATCACCGCGATCGACCATCCCGAACGCCCGGCGCGCTTCGTCATGGTCTACCACTTCCTGTCGATGTACCAGAACCACCGGATCCGGCTGCGGGTGAACCTGCGCGAGGACGAGATGATGCCGTCGATCTCGCGCGTGCATCCTTCCGCCAACTGGTTCGAGCGCGAGGTGTTCGACATGTTCGGCATCCTCTTCACCGGCCATCCGGACCTGCGCCGCATCCTGACCGACTACGGTTTCCGCGGCCATCCGCTGCGCAAGGACTTCCCGACCACCGGCTACACCGAGGTCCGCTACGACGAGGCGCAGAAGCGCGTTGTCTACGAGCCCGTCAGCCTGGTGCAGGAATACCGCCAGTTCGACTTCCTTTCGCCCTGGGAAGGGGCGACCTATATCCTGCCCGGCGACGACAAGGCGAAGGCATGATCCGCATGATGTCCCCGCTCGCCCCGCGCTCCGATGCTCCCCTGCCCAAGGCAGGCAACTCCGAGGGTCTCGCCTGATGGATACCCAGTTCGACGACGCCCTGACGGGCGAGCAGAAGATCCGCAACTTCAACATCAACTTCGGCCCGCAACACCCTGCGGCGCACGGGGTGCTGCGTCTGGTGCTGGAGCTGGACGGCGAGATCGTGGAACGCTGCGATCCGCATATCGGCCTCCTGCACCGCGGCACCGAAAAGCTGATGGAAAGCCGGACCTATCTGCAGAACCTGCCCTATTTCGACCGGCTGGACTATGTGGCGCCGATGAACCAGGAACATGCCTGGTGCCTCGCGATCGAGAAGCTGACCGGCACCGTGGTGCCGCGCCGCGCCAGCCTGATCCGGGTGCTGTTCTCGGAGATCGGCCGCATCCTGAACCACCTGATGAACGTCACCACCCAGGCGATGGACGTCGGCGCGCTGACCCCGCCGCTCTGGGGCTTCACCGCCCGCGAAGAGCTGATGGTGTTCTACGAACGCGCCTCGGGCGCCCGTCTTCACGCCGCCTATTTCCGTCCGGGCGGGGTGCATCAGGACCTGCCGCCGAAGCTGATCGACGACATCGACACCTGGTGCGAGACCTTCCCGACGCTGCTCGACAACATCGAGGGCCTGCTGAACGAGAACCGCATCTTCAAGCAGCGCAACGCCGACATCGGCGTGGTGACGGAAAAGGACATCCTCGACTGGGGCTTCTCCGGCGTCATGGTGCGCGGCTCGGGCTTCGCCTGGGACCTGCGGCGTTCGCAGCCCTACGAATGCTATTCGGAACTCGACTTCCAGATCCCGGTCGGCAAGAACGGCGACTGCTACGACCGCTATCTCTGCCGCATGGCCGAGATGCGCGAGTCGCTCAAGATCATCAAGCAGGTCATCGCCAAGCTGCGGGTGGAGCCCGGCGACGTGCTGGCCCGCGGCAAGATCACCCCGCCGCCGCGCGGCGAGATGAAGACCTCGATGGAAGCGCTGATCCATCACTTCAAGCTCTACACCGAAGGCTTCCACGTGCCGGAGGGCGAGATCTACGCCGCCGTCGAGGCCCCGAAGGGCGAGTTCGGCGTCTACCTGGTCGCCGACGGCACCAACAAGCCCTACCGCGCCAAGATCCGCGCCCCGGGCTTCCTGCACCTTCAGGCCATGGACCATATCTCCAAGGGCCACCAGCTCGCCGATGTCGCGGCCATCATCGGTACGCTCGACATCGTCTTCGGGGAGATCGACCGCTAATGCTTCGCCGTCTGCATCACGACCAGCCCGCCAGTTTCGCCTTCACCCCGGCGAACCTCGAATGGGCCGAGGGTCAGATCTCGAAATACCCCGAGGGCCGTCAGGCCTCGGCCATCATCCCGCTCCTCTGGCGTGCGCAAGAGCAGGAGGGTTGGCTGACCCGCAAGGCGATCGAGACCGTCGCCGACATGCTCGGCATGGCCTATATCCGCGCGCTGGAAGTGGCGACCTTCTACTTCATGTTCCAGCTCCAGCCGGTCGGCTCGGTGGCGCATGTCCAGATCTGCGGCACCACCTCCTGCATGATCTGCGGCGCCGAGGATCTGATCCGCGTCTGCAAGGAAAAGATCGCGCCGAAGGCGCATCAGCTCTCGGCGGATGGCAGGTTCTCGTGGGAAGAGGTCGAATGCCTCGGGGCCTGCGCCAACGCGCCGATGGCCCAGATCGGCAAGGATTATTACGAGGATCTCACCGCCGAGGTGCTCTCGAACCTGATCGACCGCTTCTCGGCGGGCGAGGTTCCGGTGCCCGGCCCGCAGAACGGCCGCTACGCCTCCGAGCCGCTGTCGGGGCTGACCAGCCTCGAAGCCCATGCCGAGGGCCGTCACCGCCACAACGCCTCGGTCCAGCTGGCGACCGATATCGGCGACACGGTGAAGCGGATCGACGGCACCGAAGTGCCGATCCTCACCCCCTGGCGCAAGCCGGCGGTGCATGAGGCGACCGGCGCGGCGCAGGAGCCGACCCCCGGCGCGGGCGAGACGATCGACAAGACCGGCATCTCCGTGCAGGAGGCCGAGGCCGTGAAGAAGGGCCGTCCGGCCTCCGAAGGCGTCGCCACCGGCGGCACCGCCACGGCGGAGCCCGGGGCCCCGGCAGCCGACGACGCGCCGAAGACGGACGGTTGATGAAGGGCGCTCCCGACCCCGAGCGGCATCTGGCGAACCAGGCGCGGCTCGTGGCCATCGTGCTGGTAGTGACGATGGTGCTGTGGATGGGGGCGCAATGGCTGGGAAGCGTGCTGGGCTGGGAAGCCCGCTATGTCTTCCTGTTCGATCTGGCCGCGCTGGCCGGGTTCATATGGGCGCTGGTGGTAACCTGGCGGATCTGGCGCAGACGCCAGGGCAAATGAGGACGACGCGATGCTGAAAGATCAGGACCGGATCTTCACGAACCTCTACGGGATGCATGACCGCAGCCTGAAGGGCGCTCTGGCGCGCGGGCATTGGGACGGCACGGCGAACCTTCTGGCGCTCGGCCGCGACAAGCTGATCGACATGGTGAAGGCCTCGGGCCTGCGCGGTCGCGGCGGCGCGGGCTTCCCGACCGGGCTGAAGTGGTCCTTCATGCCCAAGCAGTCCGACGGCCGCCCCTCCTATCTGGTGGTGAACGCCGACGAATCCGAACCGGGCACCTGCAAGGACCGCGAGATCATGCGCCACGACCCGCACACGCTGGTCGAAGGCTGCCTGATCGCCGGTTTCGCGATGAACGCGGTGGCGGGCTACATCTACATCCGCGGCGAATACATCCGCGAGCGCGAGGCGCTGCAGCGCGCCATCGACGAGGCCTATGACGCGGGCTATCTCGGCAAGAACGCCTGCGGCTCGGGCTACGACTACGATCTCTACCTGCACCACGGGGCAGGGGCCTATATCTGCGGCGAGGAAACCGCGCTCTTGGAAAGCCTCGAAGGCAAGAAGGGCATGCCGCGGATGAAGCCGCCGTTCCCGGCCGGTTCGGGCCTCTACGGCTGCCCGACCACGGTGAACAACGTCGAATCCATCGCCGTGGTCCCGACCATCCTGCGCCGCGGGCCGGAGTGGTTCTCGGGCTTCGGCCGGCCGAACAACGCCGGCACCAAGCTCTTCGGCATCTCGGGCCATGTGAACAACCCCTGCGTCGTCGAAGAGGCCATGTCGATCTCGCTGCGCGAGCTGCTCGACCGGCATTGCGGCGGTGTGCGCGGCGGCTGGAAGAACATCAAGGCGGTGATCCCCGGCGGCTCCTCGGTGCCGATGCTGAACGCGGCGCAATGCGAGGATGCGATCATGGATTTCGACTGGCTGCGCGAGCAGAAGTCGGGTCTGGGCACCGCGGCCGTCATCGTGATGGATCAGTCCACCGATGTCATCAAGGCGATCTGGCGGCTGTCGAAGTTCTACAAGCACGAAAGCTGCGGCCAGTGCACCCCCTGCCGCGAAGGCACCGGCTGGATGATGCGCGTCATGGACCGGCTGGTGAAAGGCGAGGCGGAGGTCGAGGAGATCGACATGCTGCTGAGCGTCACGAAGCAGGTCGAAGGCCACACCATCTGCGCCTTGGGCGACGCGGCGGCCTGGCCGATCCAGGGCCTCGTTCGGCATTTCCGCGACGAGATCGAGGACCGCATCAAGGCGAAACGGACCGGACGCATGGGCGCCATGGCGGCGGAGTAGGCAGGGTGCGGGCAGCGGTGCTCATCGGTCTGGTCGGGGCAGGGGCTCTCTCGGCCTGCGGCGCTCCCCAGACGGGCGGGCCGCAGCCGACGGCTGCCGCGCAGCTGCCGGTGACGCTGGACGGCGCCGCCTATCTGGCCGAGCTGCGCCCCGGCGCGGCCGGAGAGATGGTGACGGCCGTCGGCGCGCGCCCGACGCGCGGGCTTACGGTGGCCGTGACCCGCAGCGGCGCGCCGCTGCATTACAGCGACGGCGCACCGGCCAAGACGGTCGCCGAACGGGCCTGCGCCGACAGCGGCCGCCGCTTCAACCCCGCGGCCATCGGCCGGGTCACCGGGGCGGGCGTGTGGAGCTTCGCGGGGGCCTGCGCATGACACAACGGAACAACAGCCTGCCGGCCTTGCCGGCAGCGAACCATCGCGGCGGAGTAAGCTGATGAGCACCCTCAAGAAGATCATCATCGACGGCGTCGAGGTCGAGGTGGATGCCGCCATGACGCTGATCCAGGCCTGCGAGCAGGCCGGGATCGAGATCCCGCGTTTCTGCTACCACGAGCGGCTGACCATCGCCGGCAACTGCCGCATGTGTCTGGTCGAGGTCGTGGGCGGCCCGCCGAAGCCGACCGCCTCCTGCGCCATGCAGGTGCGCGACCTGCGTCCCGGCCCCAACGGCGAGCCGCCGGTGGTCAAGACCAACTCGCCCATGGTGAAGAAGGCCCGCGAGGGGGTGATGGAGTTCCTGCTCATCAACCACCCGCTCGACTGCCCGATCTGCGACCAGGGCGGCGAATGCGACCTGCAGGATCAGGCGATGGCTTACGGCGTCGATTTCAGCCGCTACCGCGAGCCGAAGCGCGCCACCGAGAACCTGAACCTCGGCCCGCTGGTCGCCACCCAGATGACCCGCTGCATCTCCTGCACCCGCTGCGTCCGCTTCACCACCGAGGTGGCGGGCATCACCCAGATGGGCCAGACCGGGCGCGGCGAGGACTCCGAGATCACCAGCTATCTGAACGAGACGCTGGATTCGAACCTGCAGGGCAACATCATCGACCTCTGCCCGGTCGGCGCCCTGACCTCGAAACCCTATGCCTTCACCGCCCGCCCGTGGGAGCTGCGCAAGACCGAGACCATCGACGTGATGGACGCGCTCGGCTCCAACATCCGGGTTGACGCCAAGGGCCGCGAAGTGATGCGCATCCTGCCGCGCAACCATGACGGCGTGAACGAGGAGTGGATCTCGGACAAGACCCGCTTCGTCTGGGATGGCCTGCGCCGCCAGCGGCTCGACACGCCCTATATCCGCGAGAACGGCCGCCTGCGCAAAGCGGGCTGGGCCGAGGCTCTGACCGTCGCCGCCAAGGCGATGCAGGGCCGCAAGGTCGCCGGTCTGGTCGGTGATCTCGCCCCGGTCGAAGCCGCCTATGCGCTGAAGCAGCTGGTCGAGGGTCTCGGCGGCCGCGTCGAATGCCGCACCGACGGCGCGCGCCTGCCTGCCGGCAACCGCGCCGCCTATGTCGGCACCGCTACCATCGAGGATATCGACACCGCCGGCCACATCCTGCTGGTCGGCGCCAACCCGCGGCTCGAGGCGGCGGTGCTGAACGCCCGCATCCGCAAGGCCTGGCTGAACGGCGCCACCGTCGGCCTGATCGGCGCCGCGGCGGATCTGACCTATGACTACACCCATTACGGGACCGACCGCGCCACGCTGGTCCGTCTCGCCTCCGAGCCGGTGAATCCGGACGTGAAGGGTCCGGGCGTGGTGATCGTCGGGCAGGGCGCGCTGACCGAGGCCGATGGCGAGGCCGTTCTGGCCCAGGCCCAGGCCTTCGCCGCGGCCTATGACGCGAAACTGCTGGTGCTGCACTCCGCCGCTGCCCGTGTCGGCGCGATGGATGTCGGCGCCGTCACCGAAGGCGGGCTGACCGCCGCGCTCGATGGGGCCGAGGTGATCTACAACCTCGGCGCCGACGAGGTGGAGATCGCCGCCGGCGCCTTCGTCATCTACCAGGGCAGCCACGGCGACCGCGGCGCGCATCGCGCCGACCTGATCCTGCCGGCCGCCGCCTATACCGAGGAGAACGGCCTCTTCGTCAACACCGAGGGCCGGCCGCAGCTGGCGTTCCGCGCCGGCACGCCTCCGGGCGAGGCGAAGGAGAACTGGGCGATCCTGCGCGCGCTCTCCGCCGAGCTCGGCGCGACGCTGCCCTTCGACAGCCTCGCCGCGCTGCGCCGGGCGCTGGTTTCGGCCGTCCCGCACCTTGGCCGGATCGACGAGGTTCCGGTGAACGAAGGCCCGGCGCTGGAACTGCGCGCCCCCGGTCAGGCCGATTTCCGCACCGCGGTGCGCGACTACTACCTGACCAACCCGATCGCCCGCGCCTCGGCGCTGATGGGCGAGCTGTCGGCCAATGCGGCGGAGCGGGCGAAAGCCCCGCTCGCCGACGAGTGACCGCATGAAAGCCCCGGTCGCCCTCGCCGCCCCTCTCGGACTCGCCCTGGCGAGCCTGATGGGCTGCGCGGCCGCGGCTCCGGTCGACGAGACGCCGATCTACAAAGGCGCCGAGACGCTTGCGCTGGATGACGAGCTGGTGAACGTCCGGGTGACGCTGAAGGGCGGCCGCGGCGCCGCCGACATAGACGCCTACAGCCGTTGCGCCGTCGCGCATCATGCGCAGGCCGGCGGCTACGGTTTTGCCCGCCACCTGCGCACAAATGTCGCACAACAGGGTGGCCTTTGGCGCGGCGATGCGGTTTACACCGTCTCGTCCGAACGGCCCCGCGGGCTGAAGACAATCGACGCCGCCGCGACCCTGCGCGATTGCGGCGAACAGGGAATACCGACGATATGAGCGGCTTGAGGGACACGAGGCATCATGGCTGATTTTCTGCAAACCGGGCTGGGGATCACGCTGCTGATGGCGGCGCAGGGGCTTCTGGTCATCGCCTTCGTGATGATCTCGCTGCTGTTCCTCGTCTATGGCGACCGCAAGATCTGGGCTGCCGTGCAGATGCGGCGCGGCCCGAACGTCGTCGGCGTCTTCGGCCTGCTGCAGACCGTGGCCGACGCCGCGAAATACGTCTTCAAGGAGGTCGTGATCCCCGCCGGCGTCGACCGGCCGGTGTTCTTCCTCGCGCCGCTGGTCAGCTTCGTGCTGGCCATCCTCGCCTGGGCGGTGATCCCGTTCTCCGACGGCTGGGTGCTGTCGAACATCAACGTGGCCATCCTCTTCGTCTTCGCCACCTCCTCGCTCGAGGTCTACGGCGTGATCATGGGCGGCTGGGCCTCGAACTCGAAATATCCCTTCCTCGGCTCGCTGCGCTCCGCCGCGCAGATGATCTCCTACGAGGTCAGCCTCGGCCTGATCATCGTCGGCATCATCATCTCGACCGGCTCGATGAACTTCAGCCATATCGTCGATGCGCAGCGTGGCGACTTCGGCCTGTTCAACTGGTACTGGCTGCCGCACCTGCCGATGGTGGCGCTGTTCTTCATCTCGGCGCTGGCCGAGACCAACCGCCCGCCCTTCGACCTGCCGGAAGCGGAATCAGAACTCGTCGCCGGTTTCCAGGTGGAATACTCCTCCACCCCGTTCCTCCTGTTCATGGCCGGCGAGTACATCGCCATCTTCCTGATGTGCGCCCTGATGAGCCTCCTGTTCTTCGGCGGCTGGCTGTCGCCGATCCCCGGCCTGCCCGACGGCGCGCTGTGGATGGTCGGCAAGATGGCCTTCTTCTTCTTCATGTTCGCGATGGTGAAGGCCATCGTGCCGCGCTACCGCTACGACCAGCTGATGCGGATCGGCTGGAAGGTCTTCCTGCCGATGAGCCTCGGCTGGGTCGTGCTGGTGTCGTTCCTTGCGAAATTCGAAGTGCTCGGCGGCTTCTGGGCCCGCTGGGCGGTGGGAGGCTGATATGGGTCAGAACCGCGCAATCGACTACGGCCGGGCGGCCAAGTACTTCCTGCTGTTCGACTTCTTCAAGGGCTTCGGCCTCGGGCTGAAGTATTTCTTCGCCCCGAAGGAGACGATCAACTACCCGCACGAGAAAGGCCCGCTGAGCCCCCGCTTCCGCGGCGAGCACGCGCTGCGCCGCTATCCCAACGGGGAAGAGCGCTGCATCGCCTGCAAGCTCTGCGAGGCGGTCTGCCCGGCGCAGGCCATCACCATCGACGCCGAACCGCGCGAGGACGGCAGCCGCCGCACCACGCGCTACGACATCGACATGACGAAATGCATCTACTGCGGTTTCTGCCAGGAGGCCTGCCCGGTCGACGCCATCGTCGAGGGGCCGAACTTCGAATTCTCGACCGAGACCCGCGAAGAGCTGTTCTACGACAAGGAAAAGCTGCTCGACAACGGCGCGCGCTGGGAATCCGAGATCGCCCGCAACCTCGAGCTGGACGCGCCCTACAGATGACCGACGATCTCACCCGGATGTTCAAGGCGATGATGGAGCAGAGCCAGGAGATGGCCCGCGCCTTCAACCCCACGCTGGAGAACTTCCAGGTGAAGGGCTTCGAAAAGCTGATCCCCACCCTGTCGAAGGACATGATGGAGATGTGGTTCGGCAAGACCTTCAACCGCGAGGGGCTCGACGCCCGGACCCGGCTTCTGGTCACCGTCGCCGCGCTGACGGTGCTCGGCGCCCAGGCCGAGCCGCAGATGCGCCTCACCATCCGCCACGCGCTCGCCGCGGGGGCCACCAAACGCGAGATCGCCGAAGTGATCTATCAGATGAGCATGTTCGGCGGCGTTCCCGCCATGCAGAAGGCGCTGGATATCGCCCAGGCCGTCTTTGCCGAGACCGAGGAGGAAAGCGAATGAGCATTGCCGATCTGGCCTTCTATGCCTTTGCCATCATGGGCGTCTCGGCGGCCGTGCTGGTGGTGATGTCGCGCAACATGGTGCATGCCGTGCTGTGGCTGATCCTGACCTTCCTGTCCTCCGCCGGGCTCTTCGTGCTCCTGGGCGCGGAATTCGTCGCCATGCTGCTGATCATCGTCTATGTCGGCGCGGTCGCGGTGCTGTTCCTCTTCGTGGTGATGATGCTCGACGTCGACTTCGAGGCGCTGAAGGGCGAGGTGGCGCGTTACATGCCGCTGGCCCTGCTGATGGGGATCATCATCCTGCTGCAGCTCAGCCTCGGCATCGGCGCCTGGATCGAGGCCGACACGGCGCGCGAGCTGCGCCAGGCCGTGACGCCGGACCCGCTGCAGATCGAGAACACCCGGGCGCTGGGTCTGCTGATCTACGACAAGTATCTCTACCTGTTCCAGATCGCCGGGCTGATCCTCCTCGTCGCGATGATCGGGGCCATCGTGCTCACGCTGCGCGAACGCAAGGACGTGAAGCGGCAGAACGTGCTGCACCAGATGTGGCGCGATCCGGCCGAGGCGATGGAGCTGAAGGACGTGAAGCCGGGGCAGGGGCTCTGACCCGGCCACAGGCCGGGGCGGTGGGGTGAAACCCCACCCTACGAAATACCGCGGGGCCTCTGCGCCCGGCGCCGACGGACAGACGAATAACGGGCGGATGACCCGGAGGGACGAAGAATGGTTGGAATTGAGCATTACCTGACGGTATCGGCGCTGCTGCTGGTGATCGGCATCTTCGGCATCTTCCTCAACCGGAAGAACGTCATCGTAATCCTGATGTCGATCGAGCTGATGCTGCTCTCGGTGAACATCAACCTCGTCGCCTTCTCGCATTTCCTCGGCGATCTGACGGGGCAGGTGTTCACCATGTTCGTGCTGACCGTGGCCGCCGCCGAGGCTGCCATCGGCCTCGCGATCCTCGTCACCTTCTTCCGCACCCGTGGCACCATCGACGTCGAAGACGTCAACGTGATGAAGGGCTGAGCGCACCATGGCAACGATCCTCCTCCTTGCGCCGCTGCTCGGCGCGCTGATCTGCGGCTTCGGCTGGCGCCTCATCGGCGAGCGGGCCGGGCAGGTCATCGCCACGGCGCTGGTCTTCCTCTCGGCTTTCCTCAGCTGGATCATCTTCTTCAGCCATGACGGCGTCACCGAACACGTCGTGCTGCTGCGCTGGATCGAGAGCGGCTCGCTCTCGACCGACTGGGGCATCCGGCTCGACCGTCTGACCGCGATCATGCTGGTGGTGGTGAACTCGGTCTCGGCGCTCGTGCATCTCTACAGCTTCGGCTACATGGCGCATGACGACAACTGGACGCATCACGAGCATTACAAGGCGCGCTTCTTCGCCTACCTGTCGTTCTTCACCTTCGCCATGCTCATGCTGGTGACCTCGGACAATCTCGTGCAGATGTTCTTCGGCTGGGAGTGCGTCGGCGTCGCCTCCTACCTGCTGATCGGCTTCTACTACCGCAAGCCCTCGGCCAATGCCGCGGCGATGAAGGCCTTCGTGGTCAACCGGGTCGGCGACTTCGGCTTCGCCCTCGGCATCTTCGCGCTGTTCTTCCTGGTGGATTCGATCCGTCTCGACGACGTCTTCGCCGCCGGGCCGATGCTGGCCGAGACCAACCTCACCTTCCTCTGGACCGAGTGGAATGCCGCCAACCTGATCGGCGTGCTCCTGTTCATCGGCGCCATGGGCAAATCGGCCCAACTCGGCCTGCACACCTGGCTGCCCGACGCGATGGAGGGCCCGACCCCGGTCTCGGCCCTGATCCACGCCGCCACCATGGTCACCGCCGGCGTCTTCCTCGTCTGCCGCATGTCGCCGCTCTACGAATACGCCCCCGACGCGCAAACCATGATCGTCGTGGTCGGCGCCACCACCGCCTTCTTCGCGGCGACCGTGGGTCTCGTGCAGAACGATATCAAGCGCGTCATCGCCTATTCGACCTGTTCGCAGCTCGGCTATATGTTCGTGGCCGCCGGCGTCGGCGTCTATTCGGTGGCGATGTTCCACCTCTTCACCCATGCCTTCTTCAAGGCGATGCTGTTCCTCGGCGCGGGCTCGGTGATCCATGCCATGCACCACGAGCAGGACATGCGGAACTACGGCGGTCTGCGCCACAAGATCCCGCTGACCTTCGCCGCGATGCTGATCGGCACGCTGGCCATCACCGGCGTCGGCATCCCCCTGACCCACATCGGCTTCGCCGGCTTCCTGTCGAAGGACGCGGTGATCGAGAGCGCCTGGGTCGGCTCGACCTATGCCTTCTGGATGCTGGTGATCGCGGCCTTCATGACCAGCTTCTACAGCTGGCGGCTGATGTTCCTCACCTTCTTCGGCAAGCCGCGCGGCGACCATCATGCGCATGACCACGCGCATGAAAGCCCGAAAGTGATGCTGATCCCGCTCGGCGTCCTCGCCCTCGGCGCGATCTTCTCGGGGATGGTCTGGTACAACTCCTTCTTCGGCGACGAGGCCAAGATGCGCTCCTGGTTCGGCATGCCCGCCGCGGCGGAACATCAGGCCGAAGCCGGGGCAGAGCATGGCGCGGAAGCCGTGGCCGAGGCTCCGGACGCAGCCGAAGCTCCCGCCGTGGCCGACACCGCGACCGAAGCACCGACCGTGGCCGATGCCGCAACCGAGGCGCCTGCCGAGGCCGAGCATCACGCCGCCGCTCCGGTGCAGGGCGCGCTCTTCATCGGGCCGGAGAACCACGTGATCCACGCCGCGCATGAGGCGCCGGTCTGGGTCAAGGTCTCGCCCTTCGTCGCGATGGTCCTGGGTCTGGCGCTGGCCTATCAGTTCTACATCCGCAACCCGAGCCTGCCGGGTCGTCTCGCGGCCAACCAGCGCCCGCTCTACCTGTTCTTCCTGAACAAGTGGTATTTCGACGAGCTCTATGACGTGGTCTTCGTCCGTTCCGCCAAGTGGCTCGGCCGCTTCCTGTGGAAGCGCGGCGACGGCAATGTCATCGACGGCACCATCAACGGGCTGGCACTGGGCTTCATCCCGATGCTCACCCGTCTCACGGGCAGGGCGCAGTCCGGCTACATCTTCCACTACGCTTTTGCCATGTTCCTCGGCATCGCGATCCTCATCACCTGGATGACGCTCTCGGGGGGCGCGCACTAATGGAAAACCTGCTTTCCATCATCACCTTCATCCCGCTGGTCGCAGCCCTCATCCTGGCGCTGTTCCTGCGGGGCGAGGATGCCGCCGCCCAGCGGAACGCGAAATGGCTGGCGCTCCTGGCCACCACGGCGACCTTCCTCGTCTCGCTGTTCCTGCTCTCTGGCTTCGATCCGCAGAACACCGATTTCCAGTTCGTCGAAACCTATGACTGGATCCTCGGCCTGAAGTACAAGATGGGCGTCGACGGCATCTCGGTGCTGTTCGTCATGCTCACCACCGCGCTCATGCCCATCACCATCGCTGCCTGCTGGACGGTCGAGGTGCGGGTCAAGGAATACATGATCGCCTTCCTCGTGCTGGAAAGCCTGATGCTCGGCGTGTTCTGCGCGCTCGACATGGTGCTGTTCTACATCTTCTTCGAGGCCGGGCTGATCCCGATGTTCCTGATCATCGGCATCTGGGGCGGCAAGGACCGGATCTATGCCGCGTTCAAGTTCTTCCTCTACACCTTCCTCGGCTCGGTGCTGATGCTGGTGGCGATGGTCGCCATGTATTTCGACGCCGGCACCACCGACATCCCGACGCTGATGGCGCATGAGTTCTCCTCGGGCACCATGAGCATCGCCGGCTTCCAGATCGTCGGCGGGCTGCAGACGCTGCTGTTCCTCGCCTTCTTCGCCAGCTTCGCGGTGAAGATGCCGATGTGGCCGGTGCACACCTGGCTGCCCGACGCCCACGTTCAGGCACCGACGGCGGGCTCGGTCGTGCTGGCCGCGATCCTGCTGAAGATGGGCGGCTACGGCTTCCTGCGCTTCTCGCTGCCGATGTTCCCGATCGGCGCAGACCTGCTGTCGCCGCTGGTGCTGTGGATGAGCGCCATCGCCATCGTCTACACCTCGCTCGTCGCGCTGGCGCAGAGCGACATGAAGAAGCTGATCGCCTATTCCTCGGTCGCCCACATGGGTTACGTGACGATGGGCATCTTCGCCGGCAACCAGCAGGGCGTCGACGGCGCGATCTTCCAGATGATCTCGCACGGCTTCATCTCGGGCGCGCTCTTCCTTCTGGTCGGCGTGATCTACGACCGCATGCACACCCGCGAGATCGACGCCTACGGCGGCCTCGTGAACCGCATGCCGGTCTATGCGCTGATGTTCATGTTCTTCACCATGGCCAACGTCGGTCTGCCCGGCACCTCCGGCTTCATCGGTGAATTCCTGACGCTGATGGGCATCTTCCAGGTCAACACCTGGGTCGCCGCCGTGGCCACCTCGGGGGTGATCCTCTCGGCGGCCTATGCGCTCTGGCTCTATCGCCGGGTGGTCTTCGGCCAGCTGGTCAAGGAAAGCCTGCTGACCATCAAGGACATGGACCGCCGCGAGCGGGCGATCTTCGCGCCCTTGGTGGTGATGACCCTGCTGCTGGGCGTCTATCCCAGCCTCGTGACCGATATCATTGGCCCCTCCGTGGCCAAGCTGACGACCGACTACCAGGCCGCGATACCTGCCGCTCCGGCATCGCAACTGGCCATGCATTGAGGGACGCAAGATGACCGCTGCCGATTTCTCGACCGTCCTTCCCGAGGTCATCCTCGCCATCTACGCCATGCTGGCGCTGCTCTTCGGCGTCTACACCGGCAAGGACAAGGCGGCGCCGATGCTGGTCTGGGCCACCGCCGGGCTGATGCTGGCGCTGGCGATCTGGATCGGCCTCAGCCGTGACGGAGACCATATCGCCTTCGGCGGCATGTTCACCGACGACGCCTTCGCCCGCTACGCCAAGGTGACGATCCTCGTCTCCGCCGCCGCCGTTCTGGCGCTGGGGCAGGATTACATGAGCCGCCGCGACCTTCTGCGCTTCGAATTCCCGATCCTCGTCAGCCTCTCGGTCGTCGGCATGATGCTGATGGTTTCGGCGGGCGACCTGATCGCGCTCTACATGGGTCTCGAACTGCAGAGCCTCGGCCTCTACGTCGTGGCCTCGCTGCGCCGCGACTCGGTGAAATCCACAGAAGCAGGCCTGAAATACTTCATCCTCGGCTCGCTGTCCTCGGGCCTGCTGCTCTACGGCATGTCGCTGGTCTACGGGTTCACCGGCACCACGCTGTTCGCGGGCATCCTCTCGACGCTGAACGCAGACATCCCGCTCGGCCTCCTGTTCGGCCTCGTCTTCATGCTCTCGGGCCTCGCCTTCAAGGTCTCGGCCGCGCCGTTCCACATGTGGACGCCGGATGTGTACGAAGGCTCGCCGACGCCGGTCACCGCCTTCTTCTCCACCGCGCCGAAAGTCGCCGCGATGGCGCTGATCGCCCGCGTGGTCTTCGACGCCTTCGGCGGCATCACCGCCGATTGGAGCCAGGTCCTTGCCGCCCTCGCCGTGGCCTCTATGTTCCTCGGCTCGGTTGCGGCGATCGGCCAGCGCGACATCAAGCGCCTGATGGCCTATTCCTCGATCGCGCACATGGGCTACGCCATGGTCGGCCTCGCCGCCGGCACGGTGGTCGGGGTGCAGGCGATGCTGATCTACATGGCGATCTACGTCACCATGAACATCGGCGCCTTCGCCTTCATCCTCTCGATGGAGAAGGAGGGTCGCCCCGTCACCACCATCGACAGCCTGAACATGTATGTCACGCGCGAGCCGATGCGGGCCTGGGCGATGCTGTTCCTGATGTTCAGCCTCGCCGGCGTGCCGCCCTTCCTCGGCTTCGCGGCCAAGCTCTCGGTGCTGCGCGCCGCGGTCGATGGCGGCATGGTCTGGCTGGCGCTCTTGGCGGTGATCGCCTCGGTCATCGGCGCCTACTACTACATCCGCATCGTCTACCTGATGTTCTTCGGCAAGGAGAACGAGGGCCTCGACGGCAAGATGGGGTCGGTGCAATGGCTCATGCTGATGGGCTCCGCGGCGATCATGCTTCTGGGGATGATCAACCTCTTCGGCATCGAGGGTCTGGCGGCGACGGCGGCGGAATCGCTTGTCCGCTGAGCCCTGGCCCGAGGGCGTTGCCCGCCATGTCCTCGACACGGTGGACAGCACCAACGCCTTCGCCGCCCGCCTCGCTCCCGACCTTTCGGGCCCCGCCTGGATCATGGCGGGGCTCCAGACCGCTGCGCGTGGCCGCCGGGGCCGGGCCTGGTCCAGCCCGCGCGGCAATTTCAGCGCCACGCTGATCCTGCGCCCGACCGAACGCCCCGAGATCGTCGCCCTGCGCTCCTTCGCGGCCGCCCTGGCGCTGCGCGACGCCTGCGTGGCGCTCACCGGCCTGCCGGACAGCTTCACCCTGAAATGGCCGAACGACGTGCTGTTGAACGGCGGCAAGCTCGCCGGCATCCTCTTGGAAAGCCTGGGGCAGGGCGCGCAGGTCCAGCATCTGGCCATCGGCATCGGCGTGAACCTGATCGCTGCCCCTGACCCCGCGCTGGTCGAGCCCGGCGCCCTGCGCCCGGTCAGCCTGCTCGGGGAAACCGGCCTGCGCATCACCCCCACGGCGCTGCTCGACGCGCTGGCCCCCGCCTATGCCCGCTGGGAGCAAGCCTTCACCACCCAGGGCTTCGCCCCGCTGCGCAACGCCTGGCTCGCCCATGCCGCGCGTCTGGGCGAGCCGATCCGCGCCCGCACCGGCCAGACCACCCGCGACGGCATCTTCGAGACGGTGGACGCCACCGGCGCTTTGGTGATGATGACCGCCGAGGGCCGCGTCGCGATTCCGGCCGCCGAAGTGTTCTTCTGAAAGGCTGCCCATGCTTCTCGCCATCGACTGTGGCAACACCAACACCGTCTTCTCGATCTGGGACGGCGCCGCCTTCGTCGCAACATGGCGCATCGCCACCGACCACAAGCGCACCGCGGATGAATACTTCGTCTGGCTCTCCAGCCTGATGGCGATGACGAAGACCGAGGCGCCGATCACCGAGGCGATCATCTCCTCCACCGTGCCGCGCGTCGTCTTCAACCTGCGCGTGCTCTGCAACCGCTATTACGACTGCCGCCCGCTGGTCGTCGGCAAGCCCGAATGCCGCCTGCCGGTCGCGCCCCGCGTCGATCAGGGCACCACCGTCGGCCCCGACCGGCTGGTGAACACCGTCGCCGGCTTCCATGCCCATGGCGGCAATCTCATCGTGGTCGATTTCGGCACCGCCACCACCTTCGACGTGGTGGATGCGGACGGCGCCTATATCGGCGGGGTCATCGCGCCCGGCGTGAACCTCAGCCTCGAAGCGCTGCATATGTCGGCAGCGGCGCTGCCACACGTCGATGTCACCCGCCCGCAGCACGCCATCGGCACGAATACGGTGGCCTGCATGCAGTCCGGGGTGTATTGGGGCTATATCGGCCTCGTTGAAGGCATCGTGCGCCAGATCCGGATGGAGCGCGAAAGCCCGATGAAGGTCATCGCAACAGGGGGCCTGGCACCCTTATTCGACCAGGGATTCAATCTCTTCGACAAGGTGGAGGACGATCTGACCATGCAGGGTCTCGTCCTCATCCACCGTTACAACAAGGAAACGGAATGAACACGAACCGACTGATCTACCTTCCCCTCGGCGGCGCGGGCGAGATCGGGATGAACTGCTATGTCTACGGCTACGGGCCGGAGGACAAGGAACGCCTGATCGTCGTCGATCTCGGCGTCACCTTCCCCGACATGGACACGACGCCCGGCGTCGATCTCATCCTGCCCGACATCGCCTGGCTCGAGGCCCGCAAGGACCGGATCGAGGCGATCTTCATCACCCACGCGCATGAGGACCATATCGGCGCGCTCGGCCATCTCTGGCCGAAACTGAAGGCCAAGGTCTATGCCCGCCGCTTCACCGGCACCATCGGCAAGCTGAAGTTCGAGGAATACGGCCTGCCGACCGAGGCGATCAGCATCGTCGCCGCCCGCCCCGAGACCGTGACCGCAGGCCCGTTCGAAGTGCAATTCGTGCCCGTCAGCCACTCGATCCCGGAAAGCTCGGCGCTGGTCATCGACACGCCCGCGGGCCGCATCGTCCACTCCGGCGACTTCAAGCTCGACCGCTCGCCCATCGTCGGCGAGGCTTGGAGCGACGAGGCCTTCCGGGCCATCGCCGCCGAGAAGCCGGTCAAGGCGCTGATGTGCGACTCGACCAACGTCTTCTCGCTGCATCCCGGCCGGTCCGAGGCGACGCTGGCCGACCCGCTGCGCGACCTCATCAAGGGCGCGCGCGGCATGGTGGTGGCCACCACCTTCGCCTCCAACGTCGCCCGTCTGAAGACGCTGGCCGAGGCCGCCACCGCCGCCGGGCGCACTGTCTGCCTCCTGGGCCGCGCCATGCGCCGCATGGTGACGGCGGCGCAGGAAACCGGCGTCCTGCAGAACTTCCCGCGCACCGTCAGCCCGGAAGAGGCGCATGACATTCCGCGCGATCACCTGATGCTGATCGTCACCGGCTCGCAGGGCGAACGCCGGGCGGCCTCGGCGCAGCTGGCGCGTGGCAAGTATCTTGGGCTGGAGATGAAGGAGGGCGATCTCTTCCTCTTCTCCTCCAAGACCATCCCGGGCAACGAGCGCGGCGTGATCCGCATCATGAACTCCTTCTCCGAGATGGGGGTGGACATCATGGATGACGCGGGCGGGCTCTACCACGTCTCCGGCCACGCCAACCGTCCCGACCTCGAGGCCGTGCACACGCTGCTCTGGCCGCAGATGGTCATCCCGATGCATGGCGAGCACCGCCACCTGCGCGAACACGCGCGGATCGCCTCGGGCAAGGGGCTGACCTCGGATGTTGTGACCAACGGCATGATGGTCGACCTGACCCGCGGCATCGAAGTGGTGGAATATATCGAGACGGGTCGCACCTATCTCGACGGCTCCGTCCTCATCGGCGCCCGCGACGGCGTGGTGCGCGACCGGATCCGCATGGCGCTGAACGGCCATGCGCTGGCCACGGTGATCATGGACGAATCCGACGCGCCCCTGGGCGACGCTTGGGTCGAGCTGATGGGCCTGCCGGAGCGCGGCAAGACCGGCAAGCCGCTGGCCGAGACGCTGGAGAACCAGCTCGGCGAGTTCCTCTCGCGCGCCGGCGCCAAGGTGCTGCGCGACGATGACAAGCTCGACGAGGCGATCCGCCGGATCGTGCGTCAGGTCGCGATGGAAGAGATCGGCAAGAAGCCGGAAGTGACCGTGGTCGTCAGCCGCCTGATGGAGGGCTGACGACCACCGGCGGGTCAGTCGACCAGCGTCCCGGCCGCGCCGCCGATCAGCGCGCCGGGCGGTCCGGCGACAACCGCGCCGCCAAGGGCGCCGGTCGCGGCGCGTTCGGTGTCATTGCTGCCGCAGGCGGCAAGCAGCAGGGCGAGGGCGGGGGCAAGCAGGGCGAAGCGGGGCATGGCAGTGTCCTTTGCTGGGATATGTGACAGCCCAACGTCGTTTGCCCGCAATTGGTTCATCCCCGACGCAAGTTCTCTGGCCGGCTGCTCCGGTCCCCGCTCATGAAAAAGGTTTCGGAATGCTTAACGGCATTTCCGAAACCTTTTCATTTCAGTCGCTTGCGCGGATTTTCACGCGTGAAACGGGGCCCGTTCCACGCGGGTCGCCTCAGGCCTCCCCGGCATCCGCCAGGATCTCGCCCTCGTCTTCGGAGGCGGTCGCGGTCTCGATGCGGAAGCTGCGCAGGATGAAGTCCGGCACATGATCGCCCATGCCGACCACCCGGTCATTGCCGCCCTCGCGCCGGTCACGGCCCTGATCGCGCCCACCGCGGCGGTCATCACGCCCGCCCTCGCGGCGCGGAGCCCGCTCCTCGCGCGCCGGCCGCTCGTCCCGGGCAGGGCGGTCGTCGCGAGCCGCCCGCTCTTCGCGCGGCGCCCGCTCTTCCCGCACCGGCCGTTCTTCCCGAACCGGCGCCCGCTCCTCGCGAACCTCCGGCGTCGCCTCGGCCACGACCTCGGTCTGTTTCACGGGTTCCATCGACGCGGCCTC
>NZ_PZKG01000037.1 GCF_003034985.1 Cereibacter changlensis JA139 | reverse complement strand
CACCGGCGACGAGGTGCTGCGCCGGGTGGCGCAGACGCTGGAGGCCAACACGCCGGACGCCGAGAACACCTTCCGCTACGGCGGCGAGGAATTCGCGCTGATCCTCCCCGACAGCAGTCCCGAGATGGCGCAGCAGACCGCCGAACGTCTCCGCCGGGCGATCGGCGAGCTGACCCCGTCCGACGCCGCCCTCCCGGACGTGACCATGAGCTTCGGCCTCGCCTTCTGCGACGCGCCGCTTGATCCCGATGCGCTTGTCCGGGCTGCGGATGCGGCGCTCTACAAGGCCAAGGCGCAGGGCCGCAACCGGGTCGTCATCAGCGCCTGAACGACAGGCGCGGCGCGCAGGGCGGGGGCCCGACCGCGACGGCTCACCCCGCGTCGCTGTCCGCCAGGGCGTGGTCCTTCAGGTCCAGCACATCCTCGTCGCTCTTATCCCAGTCGCGGCGTTCCTCGTCGGTGGCGCGGGGCGAGAACAGGCCGGTGACGGCGTAGAAGATGCCAATCAGCGGCGCGGTCCAGCAGGCGAAGGCGAGCGGGATGTAGAGCAGATTCTGCAACTCGCCCGACATGATCCCGAGGCCGAGGGCCGAGATCACGAAGGCGCCGCCGGCGTTCCAGGGGATCAGCGGGCTCATCATCGTGCCGCCCTCCTCGACCGCGCGGCTGAGGTTCAGCGTCGAATAGCCCATGCCGCGATAGAGCGGCGCGTACATCCGGCCCGGCAGCGCGATGGAGATGTAGGGGTCGCCCGCCACCATGTTGGTGGCGAAGGCCGTGCCGATGGCCGAGCTCTGCACCGCCGCAAAACTCTTCACCCGGCCGATGATCGCCTGGATGATGGCCTCGAGACAGCCGGTCCGCTCCAGCGCGCCGCCGAAGCCGAGGGCGATCAGCATCAGGGAGATGGTCCACATCATCGACTGGATGCCGCCGGCGTTCAGCAGGCTGTCGATGTCGGCCACGCCGGTCTCGATGCTGTAGCCCGACTGGGCGTAGGTGAAGATCTCGTGCAGCCCCTCGCCCTGCAGGAAGAAGGCGACGACCGCACCCGCCAGCACCCCGGCGAAGAGCGAGGGCAGCGGCGGCTTGCGCAGCAAGGCCAGCACGATGACGATCAGCGCCGGCAGCAGCGGCAGCCAGCCGAGCGCGAATTGCTGGTCGAGCCGGGCGGTGATCTGCTCGATCGCGCCGAAGGAGGTGTCGCCCGGCTCGATCAGCAGGTAGCCCGCCGCCAGATAGACCACCAGGGCGATCAGCATCGCCGGGACCGTGGTCGGCAACATGTTCTTGATATGGTCGAAGACCGTGACCCCGGTCACCGCAGGGGCGAGGTTCGTGGTGTCCGACAGCGGCGAGATCTTGTCGCCGAAGAAGGCGCCCGAGACCACCGCGCCTGCGGTCCAGTAGGGCGGAATGCCGAAGCCCGCGCCGATGCCCATCAGCGCGAGGCCGATGGTGCCGACGGTGCCCCAGCTGGTGCCGAGCGACAGCGAGACGACGGCGCAGAGGACCATCGCCGCCGCGAGGAAGATCGACGGGTTCAGCAGCACCAGCCCGTAATAGATCAGCGTCGGCACCGTGCCCGAGGCGATCCAGACGCCGATGATCATCCCGACCACGATCAGCACCGCCAGCGACGGCATCGAGACGTGGATGACGTGGAAGATCCCCTCGCGGATGTCGAGCCAGGCCATGCCGCGCATCACGCCCAAAAGGCTGGTGATCGCCAGCCCGCAGATCAGCGGGATATGCGGGGTGAAGTCGCCATAGTAGAACAGCTGCAGCGCCAGCAGCCCCAGCGTCAGCACCACCGGCAGCAGCGCGAGGGGCAGCGACGGCAGGTCGCGCGGGCCGGTCTCCTGCGTTGTTTCCTCGGCCATTCTGCGTCCCCCTCTCGCTCTCGTGATGTGGAAGAAGCCCCGGCGCGGCGGGTTGGTTCCGCAATCCGCGTCACCGAAGCCGTCGAGGGCCTCAACCGTGGGGCGAGAGGGCCGCCGCCTGAGCGGCGACGGCAGGTGCACGACGGTCGGGCGAAAGCGGAGGGCGGTGCCCTCCAGCCCCGCCGACGCTTGGCGCTCAGCGTTGGCTGAGGTGCGTCCGCAGATAGGCCGCCGAGACAAAGCCCTTCAGCGCCCTTGCCTCCTTCAGCGTCACCCGGCACCAGCGGGTGCCGCGGTTCTGCTGGCAGTCGCCCACCCGCAGCAGCGTGCCGTTCGGGATCCCGACGATCACCGGGTATTCGAGCCCGGGACCGGAGCGCAGCTTCAGCAGGTCATTCTCCTCGACCCCCGCGACCTCGTGATAGCCGGTCGGGCCTGCCTGAGCGCCGGCGACGCTCAGCAGGACGGCCGCCAGCGCGGCCAGGACGGCGTTCCGCATCCTTCTCTCCTTCTTCTGCCTCGGCCGGCTTCTAGCCCAGAGCGCGCTCCGCCGACAGGGCGCCGGTGGCCTCGTCCGGCAGGGCCGCGCGGAGGTCCGCCGGCGCCGCGCACCCCCCGCCGGCGCGGGATCGCGCCTTCGGGCTTGCACCCCGCCCGCATCGCCTGTCTCATTCCCCGGCGCGGTCGCGCGCTGCCGGGGGGACTGCGATGACGAGACTGACACGGATCTGGAACGAACTGGTCGCCCCGTTCTTCCGTCGCCCCCGGCGGCTGCAGGTGGCCGCGCTCTGCTGCCGCAACAGCGAGACGGGGTGCGAGATCCTGCTGATCACCAGCCGGGGCACGGGCCGCTGGGTGATCCCGAAGGGCTGGCCGATGCGCGGCCGCGGCTCCGCCGGCGCCGCGCTGCAGGAGGCCTGGGAGGAGGCGGGTGTGCGCGGCCGGATCAGCGACACGGCGGTCGGCAGCTATGTCTATGACAAGTTCCAGAAATCCGGCCTGCCGGTGCCGGTGGAGGTCATGGTCTACCCGGTCGAGGTCGAGGAGCTGGCCGACGACTTTCCCGAGGCCGGCCAGCGCCGCCGTCTCTGGGTCTCGGCCGGAGAGGCGGCGACACTGGTGGCCGAGCCCGGGCTGCAGCGGATCCTGCGCGGGCTGCAGGCCGAGGCGGCCAATCACGGCAGGGTCCGATCAAGCATTGAAACCCCGGGCGGTCCTGTTTAGGAGGCTGCGGACCAGCTCGGAGAACCTATGGCGAACAGAGATTTTCAGGCGCGGCACCTCGAGACGCTCGACCGCGATCTTGGCCGCTTCTCGAACCTTGAGCTCGCGACGGGCTATGTCACCCGGCCGATGGTCGGGTTCGGCATCGCGCTGGTCTTCGTGGTACTGGCGGCGCTGGCCGCGGCGCTGCTCCTCGGCCAGACGCCGAACGCCATGGTCGTCGTGGTGGCCGCGGCGCTCGGCGCCTACATGGCGCTGAACATCGGCGCCAACGACGTCGCCAACAACATGGGCCCCGCTGTCGGCGCCAAGGCCCTGACCATGGGCGGCGCCATCCTCATCGCCGCGGTCTGCGAGACGTTGGGCGCGCTGCTCGCCGGCAGCGACGTGGTCGACACCATCTCCAAGGGGATCATCGGCCCGGGCACGCTCGGCACGCCGGAGCAGTTCATCTGGGCGATGATGGCGGCGCTGCTGTCTTCGGCGCTCTGGGTCAATTGCGCGACCTGGATCGGCGCGCCGGTCTCGACCACCCATGCGGTGGTCGGCGGGGTCATGGGCGCGGGCATCGCCACGGCGGGCTTCGGCGCGGTCGCCTGGCCGACGATGGGGGCCATCGCCGCCAGCTGGGTGATCTCGCCCCTGCTTGGCGGCATCGTCGCGGCGGGGCTGTTGTGGTTCATCAAGGCGCGGATCATCTACCGGCCCGACAAGATCGCCGCCGCCCGGCTCTGGGTGCCGGTGCTGGTCGGGGTGATGGCCGGGACCTTCGCGCTCTACCTGGTGATGAAGGGGCTGAAGGCCGTTGTCACGGTGTCCCCGGTGGTCGCCGGTGTAGTCGCCATCGGCGTCGGCGTCGCGGTCTGGCTGCTGATGATCCCGGTGATCCGGCGGCAGTCGAAGGGGCTGGAGAACCGCAACAAGTCGCTGAAGGTGCTGTTCGCCATCCCGCTGATCGTCTCGGCGGCGCTCCTGAGCTTCGCCCACGGGGCCAATGACGTGGCCAACGCCATCGGCCCGTTGGCGGCCATCGTCGCCGCCTCGCAGGGCGCCGGCGTCGGCGATGCGGTCGCCATTCCGTTCTGGGTGATGCTGATCGGCGCGGTCGGGATCTCCTTCGGGCTGTTCCTGTTCGGGCCGAAGCTGATCCGCATGGTGGGCAGCCAGATCACCAAGCTGAACCCGATGCGCGCCTATTGCGTGGCGCTCTCTGCGGCGCTGACGGTGATCCTGGCCAGCTGGCTCGGCCTGCCGGTCAGCTCCACCCATATCGCGGTCGGCGCGGTCTTCGGCGTCGGCTTCTTCCGCGAGTGGGATTCCGAGCGGCGGCTGCGCAACATGCGCATGGCGCTGCCCAGCCGGCCGCAGCTGTCGCCCGAGGAGCGCCGCCGCCGCAAGCTGGTGCGCCGGTCGCATTTCATGACCATCGTCGCCGCCTGGATCGTCACGGTGCCGATGACCGCCGGCCTCGCCGCCGCCGTGGTGGCCGGCATCCGGACGGTGGCGGGCTGAGGCCTCGGCGGCACGGCCCGCTAGCCTAGCAGCATCGCCAGCACCACGCTGTTCGCCGCGAGGCTGAGGGCCAGCAGCAGCCCGATCCGGCGGTCGCGCCGGCGGGCGGCGGCGGCCTCGCAGAGCAGGCTGCGCAGGATGGCGTAGCTCGCCGCCGTGTCGCTGCGGCCCTGCGCCAGCAGCCGGTCGCGGTCGGCTGTCTCCAGATCATAGGGCTGGCCGTCCCAGGGGCCGAAGGCCTCCAACTCGCGGGCCAGCGTCACCCGCCCCAGCGCCTCGATCTCGAGGAGTTCGGTGGCGCAGTCGCCCGGACCGGCGTTCATCCGGATGTTCAGCTGCTGCTCGCGCAGATACTGCGCGGCCCGCAGATCGGTGGCGGCGCGCGGCTTTGCGGCGGCGGGCTGCGGTCTGTCGGCCGGGGCGGGATCCGGCCGGGGAACGTGGGTGCTGCCCTGCAGCCGGGGCTCGGAACATTCCATCAGGGGGAATCCTTCTTCTGGGCGCATGGGAGTCCGGCTTCTGTAGCAGGTCGGTGATGAACCCGACCGGAACCGGCCGTTCATTCCCGGTTCATCCCGTTTCTGATAGGCCCTCTGCATGAACCGCAAGCCCGCCCTCTTTGCCCTCGCCCTCGCCGCATTCCTGCCGGCGACCGCCGGGGCGTGGCAGGAGCTCGACCGGGCCGAACTGCGCGCCAAGGTGCGCAGCGGCGACAGCCTGAGCCTCTCCCGCGTGCTGGGACAACTGCGGCAGCGCGTCCCCGGCGAGGCCATCGACGTGCGCGCGCTATCCGGCGAGGGGGTGTTCTACCGCATCATCGTCCGGCAGCCGAACGGCCAGCTGGCGAGCGTCGTCGTCGACGCCGCCAACGGCGAGCTGGTCCCCGCCCGCAGCGCGCTCGCCCGCGAGGTCTCCCGCGCCGTCCGCAGCCTGTCCGGCGGTCAGAACGCCGCCAGCCCCTCCCCGGGCGCCGCGGGAAAGACCCCGTCGGCGGGCAGGAATAACGGCAACGCGGGCGGAAATGGCGGGGGAAACAGCGGCGGCAACGGCGGTGGGAACAGCGGCGGCAACGGCGGTGGGAACAGCGGCGACAACGGCGGTGGGAACAGCGGCGGCAATGGCGGTGGGAACGGGGGCGGCAACGGCGGTGGGAACGGGGGCGGCAACGGCGGTGGGAACGGGGGCGGCAACGGCAGTGGGAACGGTGGCGGCAACGGCGGTGGGAATGGCGGGGGCAACGGCGGCGGGAACGGTGGCGGCAAGGGCCGAAACTAGCTATCCTCGCGGCTTCGCAACCGAGACCGGAGCCCTGATGCGTATCCTGCTGGCGGAAGATGAGACCGTCCTGTCCGACCAGATCCGCCGCGTGCTGACGGCGGAGGGGCGGGCGGTCGACGTGACCCATGACGGCGAGGAGGCCGCCTTCCTTGGGTCGACCGAGCCCTATGACGCCATCATCCTCGATCTCGGCCTGCCGCGCCGCGACGGGCTGTCGATCCTGAAGGACTGGCGGGCGCAGGGCATCACCACCCCGGTGCTGATCCTGACCGCAAGGGACGGCTGGTCGCAGCGCGTCGACGGGCTCGACGCCGGGGCGGACGATTACCTGACCAAGCCTTTCCACATGACCGAGCTCGCCGCGCGGATCCGGGTGATCCTGCGCCGCCGCATGCCTTCCGCCAACCCGGTGTTCCGCAAGGGCGCGCTGGAGTTTGATACCCGCACCGGCCGGGCCACGGTCGATCTGATGCCGGTCGACCTGACCCAGCAGGAGGTCGCGGTGCTGACCTATCTCGTGCACAATGTCGGGCGGATGGTGACCCGGACCGAGCTGTCGGAGCATATCTACGCCTATGACGGCGACCGCGATTCCAACACCATCGCCGTATTCATCGCCCGGCTGCGCAAGAAGCTGGGGCCGGAGCTGATCCAGACGGTGCGTGGCAGAGGCTACAGCATAGACGCCGAATGATGCGCTCGCTGCGCCGGCGGGCGATCCTGTCGGGCTTGGCCCTGGCGACAGCCAGCATGGGGCTCGGCGGCGTCACGCTGTTCGTCTTCCTCAACACCATCGCGCTGAAGCGCTTCGACGACGCGATCGCCGACCGGCATCTGCAGGTGGTCGTCGCCTCGCTGACCGCCGGGCCGGACCCGGCGGCCATCGCGCGCGAAGTGGCGATCCCGGCCTATGACCGCGCCTATTCCGGCAGCTACTGGCAGATCGTGCCGGCGAAGGGCCCCGCGGTCACCTCGCGCTCGCTGTTCGACACGCTGCTGCCGGTGCCGCCCGATGTCGGCCCGGAGCTCGCCTTCGCCGAGGTGGAGGGGCCGGACGGCCCGCTGCGGATCGGCTACAGCCGGATCAACGCCGAGGAGGCCGACCCGCAGGTGGTCATCGTCGGCGAGACCACCGAGGGGCTGGTGGCCGAGCGCCGGCAGGTCCGCAACGGGCTGGCGGCGGCCTTCGGGCTGGTGGCGGCGCTGGGGCTGGTCAGCGCGCTGCTGCAGACCTCCACCGTGCTGCGCCCGCTCTCCGCGCTGCGGCGCGACATCACCCGGCGCTGGCAGGGCGAGGAGACGCTCGACCCCAAGGCCTACCCGTCGGAGGTGGCCCCGCTGGTCGAGGACATCAACCTGCTGATCCAGCGCAACCGCGACCTCCTCGACCGCAACCGCCGGCAGGGGGCCGACCTTGCCCATGCCCTGCGCACCCCCTCCGCCATCCTGCGCAACGAGCTCGACAGCTTCCTCGAGGCCGGCGTCGACGCGCATCGCGCGGTCGAGGCGCTGGACCGGATCGACGCGCAGATCCTGCGGTCGCTGGCGCGGATCCGGGCGGCCAATGTCTCGGTCGGCAGCGCCCGCACCGATGTGCGGCAATCCGCCGACCGGCTGGCCCGGCTGTTCCGCTCGATGTTGGGCGAGGGGGCGATCCTGTCGGTGCAGGTCGAGAAGGGGCTGCGGGTGGCGATGGACACCCAGGATTTCGAGGAGGCGCTCGGCAACCTGCTCGACAACGCCACCAAGTGGAGTCGGGGCCAGGTGAAGCTGAGCGCCGCCGCGGATGGCGACGAGGCGGTCGTCACGGTCGAGGACGACGGCCCCGGCCTGCCGGAGAACGCCCATGCCGAAGCGCTGCGCGCCGGTGGCCGGCTGGATCTTTCCGCCAAGGGTTCGGGGCTCGGGCTGCCGATCGCGCGCGATCTGGTGGAGGTCTACGGCGGCTCGCTGGCGCTCGGCTCCTCCGGGCTCGGCGGGCTTTGCGCCGTGCTGCGGCTGCCGATGCGCGGCGCGCACGGGCTCAGCGCCAAGGGCTGAGGCCCGCCTGTCCCAAGATGAACGACACATGAACGGGCTGTTGGCCAGCGGTTCAACAAGCCTGTGGTTCAACTGCACGCAGCACATCCTCGCCGGTACCACACCGGCCGGGTGGACAGCCAAGCAGGAGAACAACGTGCAGCAGAGCCCTCTTCCCATGTCCGCCGCCGACGGCCTTCGCCGCCAATTCGCGTCGCAGTCGGCCCCGTCGCTGTCGACCCGGTCGGGCCGCCCCGACCGCTACCGGCCGAGCGACCTGGCGCAGCGCGTGCGCGGCCTTGGCCCCCTGGCCCGCACCGAGGACGTGACGCTGAGCGTCCAGACCGCCGACCACGCCGACGAGAGCCGCTCCGGCGATCGCGACCGGCTGCTGCAGCTGACCACCTCGCTGGTCAGCCTCGCGGTGCGCGCGTCGCGCCACGGCAATGTCAGCCTGCGGGTGGAAAGCCCGCCGGACGCGCCGGTGCGGCTGATCCTCCGCTTCGCCGACCTGAGCAAGGCGCCCCCGGGCGAGACCCTTCTGTGGTCGGGCAACCGGCGGTCGCGGGCGACGCTGCAATCGGTGATCAAGGCCTTCGTCGCCGAACTGGGCGCCGAGGTCGGCATCGCCGCCGGGCTGCGCGAGCGGACCGAGCTCTGCATCACCCTGCCGCAGGAGCCGGCGGCCAAGGGCTCGCAGCGGCTCGACGACCGTCGCGTGCTGCTGGTCGGCGACGCCCGGGCGACCTCGGACAGCCTGTCGACGTTGCTGGTCGGGCGCGGCGCCGAGGTCTCGCTTCAGGCCGAGGCCGGCCATCTCCGCCGGCAGGACGCGATGATCGTCGACATCGACTCGGTCGATGACGCCGCCAGCACGCTGTTCCGGCTGCGCGAGACCGAGCGGCTGCAGGGCCGCTCGCCGGCCCCCGCGCTGGCCCTCGTCGATGCGGAGGCGACGCCGGAGGATATCGTCGGCTATTTCTGCGCCGGTTTCGCCGCGCTGGCCTTCAAGCCGATCTGCATCGACGAGATCTGCCGCAAGCTGAACAGCATCCTCTGAACGCCCGGGCCCGCGCCCCGATCCGAAAGGGACAGTCCATGTCCGATAAAGACGCCCCGGCCGCCCGCTTCGTCGAGGCCTGCATCCTCGTCGCCGAGACCGATCCCGCGGATCTGGCCGCCCTGAAGCATCCGGAGCTGCAGGGGAAGCTGCGCTACTTCGCCCCGGCGGCGCTGGAGGCGCTGGTCCAGCTCGACGTCCTGCTCCAGCGCCAGGCCGCGGCGGATCTGGTGGAGAAGAGCGAGGCGAAGGCGGCTGCGCGATAGCGGCGGCCTGACGCTGGTCCCCGACCGCGGCGCCAGCAACCGCAAGGCGGTGATTTCGGGCAGGGAGCAGCGGTCTCGGACGCCAGTGTCGCCAGCGGTGGACGCAAACTGCGTTCCCACCTCACGCCGCCCCCTTCCGCCCCGCAGGGGGTGGATATGGCGCGGCAACGGTCGTAGGACGGTCCCACCATGAGCCCGCGACCTTCCCTCCAGCGCCGGATCCTCCTCGGCCTCGGTCCCGCCATCGCCGCGGTGCCGCTGCGCGAGGCGGCGCGGGCGGGTCTCGGCGCGATGCTGGGGCTGGCGCTGCTCGGGGCCTTCGTGCTGGGGCCGACGGTCGACCCGGTGCTGGGGCTCTATCTCATCGCCCCCTTCGGCGCGACGGCGGTGCTGGTCTTCGCCATCCCCAACAGCCCGCTGGCGCAGCCCTGGTCGGCGGTGGTGGGCAATGCCGCAGCCGCCAGCGTCGGGGTTGCGGTCTGCCTGTCGGTCCCCGATCCGGTGCTCCGCGTCGTGCTGGCGGTGGGGCTGGCGATCATCGCCATGGGGTTGGCGCGGGCGATGCATCCGCCGGGTGGAGCCATCGCCATGACCGCCGCCCTCAGCCCGGATCAGATCCGGGAGTTGGGCTTCGGCTTCGTCCTCGCCCCAGTCGCCCTCGGCACGGCGGTGCTGGTGCTGACGGCGGTGCTCTACGCCCGCGCCACGGGGCGGCATTACCCGCTGCGCCAGTTCGAGGCGCCGAGCCCGGCGGGCACCGCCGACAAGGCGCCCGCCGAAAGGCTGGGGCTGAGCGAGGCGGAGCTGACCGAGATCCTGCAGCGCTACCGCCAGTCGCTGAACCTCGGGGTGGAGGATCTCGCCCGGCTCATCGGCGCGGCCCAGATCCGCGCCGCCGGCCACCGCGCCGGGCCGCTGACGGCCGGGGACATCATGTCGCGCGATCTGGTGACGGTGGGGCCCGAGACGCCGCTGCTGTCGGTGGCGGAGCTGTTCCGCCAGCACGGCTTCACCTCGCTGCCCGTGGTCGGGGCCGAAGGCGCCTTCCTCGGCGTGATCTTCCAGATCCACCTGATCCGCCGCGGCCGCGACGAGGCCTTGCGGCAGAACCGCGGCTTCTCCCGCGCCATGGCCCTTCTGCTCGGCCCCCGGCCCACCGCGCCGGTGCGGGCCGGCGACATTATGGATACCGCGACGCCCCGCGCCGAGCAGAGCACCCCGGCCGGGGCCCTGCTTCCGATGCTCTCCGAAGGGGATTGCGCCGCCGTCCCCGTCCTCGACGAGGGCCGGATCGTCGGCATCGTGACCCGCACCGACCTGATCGCCGCGCTTGCCCGGCGCAGCCTGGGACCGGAGCAGTCCGAGGCCGGCTGATCAGGCGGGCCGCTCCCCGGCCTGCGGGAAGCCGGCGCCGCGGAAGGCCTCGCGGCTCAACGGCCGGCCCAGCAGATAGCCCTGGAAGATATGGCAGCCGATGCCGATCAGCGCCTCGCGCTGCGCCTCGGTCTCCACCCCTTCGGCGATGATCTCCAGCCCCATGGCGTGGCCGAGATCGACCAGCGCCCGCACCACCTGGTCGGTCCCGTCCACCGAGCCGAGCCGGCTGACGAAGGACTGGTCGATCTTGATCACGTCGATGTCGAAATCCCGCACGTATTGCAGCAGCGAATGGCCGGTGGCGAAATCGTCCAGCGCGATCATCACCCCTGCCGCCCGCAGATCCTTCAGGTTGCGATGCGTCGCGGCGCCGGAATCGAGCGCGCAACGCTCGGTAAGCTCCAGCTCCAGCCGCTCGGGCGGCAGGCCGGTGTCTTCCAGCACCGCCAGCACGTCGGCGGTGAACCGCACGGAGCGCAGCTGCACCGCCGAGACGTTCACCGAGATCTTCGGCAGCGCCATCTGCTGCGCGAAGGCGCAGGCCTCGCGCAGCACCCAGAGCCCGAGCTCTTCGATCATGCCGCTCTCCTCGGCCACGGCGATGAACAGCTCGGGCGGGACCGGGCCGCCCGGCGCGCCGGGCCAGCGCAGCAGCGCCTCGGCGGCGAAGAGCGAGCCGTCGCGGTCGAGGATCGGCTGGTAATGCACGTCGAACTGGTCGCCGGCGGCCAGCGCCAGCCGCAGGTCGCGCTCGATCTCGTGCCGGCGGCGCAGCCCGTCGTCCATCGCTTCGGTGAAGATGCAGAAGCGCGACCGGCCATCCAGCTTCGCCCGGTAGAGCGCCGCATCCGCCGCGCGCTGCAGCGCCTCGACACCGCCGCCGACCTCCTCGGCGGTCGCCACGCCGATGCTGGCCGAAACCTGCACCAGCCCCGCCTGCAGCTGGTAGGGCAGCGACAGCAGGTGCACGAGCCCGGCGCAGAACGTGGCCAGCGCCTCGCCTTCGGCCATGCCGATGAGGATGATGCCGAATTCGTCGCCGCCGAGCCGGGCCACGGTGTCACTGCGCCGGACCTGCGCCAGCATCCGCGACGAGACCTGCCGGATCAGCTCGTCGCCGGCGGCATGGCCCAGAGTGTCGTTCACCTTCTTGAAATGGTCGAGATCGACGCTGATCAGCGCCATCCGCGCGCCGCCGGCCCGCGCCGCCGGCAGGGCCTCGGCCAGCCGCTCCTCGAAATGCATCCGGTTCGGCAGGCCCGCCAGCGCGTCATGGCTGGCGAGATAGCGCGCCTCGGCCTCGCTCCGCTGCAGGTAGCGCGCCGAGAACCAGAGCCGGACCACGAGGGCGACGAAGAGCCCGAGGCTGAACAGGCCGAACAGCGTCACCACCGGCTTCATGGTCTGCACCAGCCGCAGCCCCGGCTGGTCGGGGGTCCAGGTGAACCAGACCAGCGGTGCGCCCCCGGCGTCGTGCAGCGCGACCTGGGCCTGCCCCTCCGGCGCCTCACGCACGAAGGCCGCGTCGCGCAGGTTGTCCGCCTCGCCGATCCGGCGGGCGAGCGCGTCGTCCAGATCCTGCACCGCGACATGCAGGTATTCCTGGCCCGCCGCCTGCGTCGCCCCGTCGCTGTCCGGCATGATCGGCGTGATCGAGACAAGCACCGGCTGGCCCTCCAGCAGGATCGTCGAGCCGAAGGACAGCTCTGCCACCGCCTCCGCCGGATCCTCCGCCCCGGCTTGCGTCTCTGCGATCAGGCCGCGCAACCTCGAGGCGAGTTCCGCCAGCCGCCCGTCGAGTTGGATCGGCACCGCGGGGTCGAGCCGCCTGCCGTCCACCGCGCCATAGACCGGCCTGTCATCCGGACCGAGGACATAGCTCCGGTCATGGCCGTAGAAGTCCTGCATCCAGAGGCCGAGATTGTCGTCCATCCAGTCCTGATCATTGGCCCGCGTTTGGAGAACCGCGTCATCCCAATAGGTTGAGGCACGTTGTTCAACCGGGATCCGCTCGGCCTCCGCCTGCACGGCGCGTTCGACGAAAGCGCGCTGGTGCTCGAAGGCGTCGGCGTCCACCTCGCGCACCGCTTGCCGCGCAACGAGAACCACGCTCAGCAGCGCAAGCGCCGCCGCCGCCGCGATGAGGGCAATGAGTCTGGCGGGAAAGGCGTGGGTCTTGAACCGGCGTGTCATGGTTTCCCTGGAATCGTCGGCCTCGGTCCGGGAGGGTCTGCCGGAGGCGCGCGGGGGAAGTCCCGGGACTTGATTCTCTACACGCGGGGGTAGTGCGTGACCGCCGGAATGGCAAGTTTGCCGCACAAGTTTTACGCATATTGGTCGCCGATGTTGCCAAGCCGCGGAGGCGGCTCACCGGGGTCGATGCAGGCCTGTGTCAGCCTTCAACCCGCTGCGCGACCCTCGCTCAGCGCCAGCCGGCGGTCGCGCAGGGCGGAATGCGCCGCCTCCGCCCGGCGCAGGATGACGCCGAGATCGGCCTCCTGCAGCCTGTCGCGCGGCGCCTCGCCGAGGATCAGCGCCACCTGCTCGCCCAGCCGGTCGAGCTGCGCCGGCAGCCGGGCATGCGGCGCGATGCGCTCGATCGCCTCGAGCAGGTGGATCACGATCACCGGCTTTTCCGCGCCGTTCTGCCGGATCTGGTCGAAGGCGGCACCGATGACGCTGGCATGGGTCGGACGCGGGCAGATCACCCGCACCACCCCCTCGGCGTCGCGGAACACGCCCGGCGGCAGCTCGCGGTTCAACAGCAGCGACAGCGTGGCCGACAGCTGGTCGATCACCGCGATGGCGGTATAGGGGTCGTTCAGCGAGGGCGACATCGCCCGCAGCGCCACCTCCACCAGATGCCGGATCGAGAATTCCACATCCTGCACCGGGGTGCGGTGGGCGCCGATGACGATGGTCTCCCGCACCTCGGCGCACAGCCTGTCGGAGCGGTGCGGCGGCATCAGCCCGATGCCCTTGCCGTCCTCCACCACGAAATCGCCGGCGCGGAAATCGAGGCCGACGAGGCAATCGGCCTCCCGGGCCACCTCGACCAGCCGGCCGAAGGCGATGGCGCGGATATAGCCGCCCTTGCCCGGCCCGAAGCGGAACGCCTCCTCGGCGAAGCGCTCCGGCAAGAGCCGCTCCGGCGTCTCTTCCGGCGGGCCCATCAGCGGCTCGAAACCGCGGATCAGCGCGTCGAGCTCGCCGCCGACCCGCCGCACCACCGTCTCCGACATGATCGACCGGGCCAGCACATGCTGGAACAGGCCCAGCAGGCAGACGCTGAGCGCGACCAGCGCCACCGCCAGCGTGACGCTCGGCAGCGGCAGCGCGTCACTTCCCGTGACCGCGCCGAGCATCGCCGACAAGAGCAGGCAGTAGACGATCGTCATGACGAAGCAGCCCAGCACGAACTGGGTCCGCTTGCTGGCCATGAAGATGCGGATCAGCCGTGGGCCGAACTGGCTGGAGGCGAGGCTCAGCACCACCATGGTGATCGAGAAGATCAGGCTGGTCATGGTCATCATCGAGGTGAGCAGCGTCGCCACGAGATCGCGGGCGGTGTCGGGCGCGGCGCGGTAGACCAGCGGCAGCTCGCCGCCCTCCGCCACCCGCCGGTCGACCAGCCGTGCGCCCCACGCGAGGAGGGCGGCGAGGCCGATCATCAGCGAGGGCACGAACCAGAAGCTGGTCCGCATGTTTTCCCAGAAGGTCCTCAGATGTTCCCGGGTCATGCGGCGATCCCTCCGGCTCCTGCGTCTCTCCCGGGGCGGGAGGATTCCGGCCTGGAGGTCGAGCCATGCGGGCAACATCGCAGCCGGCGGGAGGTTCCCGGTGGAGCACCGCGAGGGGATGATCGGGGCCGTGGTCCGGCCCTGATCCTTGGCGGGTGAGAAGGGGCGGGCCGCGCCCGCCCCCTCCCTTCAGGCCCGGGCGAAGGCCAGCAGGTCCGGGTTGATCACCTCGGGATGGGTGGCGAAGAGCCCGTGCGACAGGCCGGGGTAGGTCTTCAGCGTGCCGTTCCGCAGCAGCTTGATCGCCAGATGGGCCGAGTTGGCAATCGGCACCAGCTGGTCATCCTCGCCGTGCAGCACCAGGACCGGGATGGTCAGCGCCTTCAGATCCTCGGTGAAATCGGTTTCCGAGAAGGCGTTGATGCAGTCGTAATGCGCCTTGGCGCCGCCGGACATGCCCTGCCGCCACCAGTTCTGCACCAGCCCCTCGCTCACCTTGGCGCCCTCGCGGTTGAAGCCGTAGAACGGGCCGGAGGCGATATCGAGGAAGAACTGCGCCCGGTTGGCGATCAGCGAGGCGCGGAAGCCGTCGAAGACCTCCAGCGGGATGCCCTCGGGGTTGGCTTCGGTCTTCAGCATGATCGGCGGCACCGCCCCGATCAGCACCGCCTTGGCGATGCGGCCCGGCTCGGCCCGGGCGGCGTATCGCGCCACCTCGCCGCCGCCGGTCGAATGGCCGATGTGGATCGCATCCTTCAGATCCAGCGCCCGGGCCAGCTCGACCATGTCCTGCGCATAGGTGTCCATGTCGTTGTCGCTGTCGGTCTGGTCCGAGCGGCCATGGCCGCGGCGGTCATGGGCGATGACCCGGTAACCCTGCTCGAGGAAGTAGAGCATCTGGGTGTCCCAGTCGTCGGCCGACAGCGGCCAGCCGTGGTGGAAGACGACGGGCTGCGCATCGCGCGGGCCCCAGTCCTTGTAGAAGAGCGTCGTGCCGTCGGTGGTGGTGAACGTGGCCATGATGAGGTCTCCTTGGGTTTGAGCGGTGAGGGGGCGGGGCATGAGGAGCAGGGCGGCGGTTGCGGCCCCGGTGGCGATCGCCGTGCGTCTGGTCATGTCGAGGGTCATTGCGCTGCCTTTCTGTTCCGTATGGACAAGCTACGCCGTGACGCGCAGAAAGAGGCTCGGCGGAAATGGCAACAATCGGGGCGGAACGGACAATGTCGCAGAAGACCGAGCTCGTCGCGGAAATCGGCCTGCTGATCTACCCGGACTGCCAGCTGGCGGCGATCCACGGGCTGACCGACCTGTTCCGCATCGCCGGGCAATGGACCGGCGAGACCAGCCGCGCCATCCGGGTCTCGCACTGGCAGGCGACCGAGGAGGGCGCGACCTGCGTCTGGGACAGCCATCCGGGGCCGGCGCACCGGCTCGGCCATGTGATCGCCCCGCCCAGCCTCATCATGCCCGAACACATGGCCCCGGCGCCCGGCGCGGCGCAGTGGCTGCGCGGGCAGCATGCGGGGGGCGCCACGCTCTGCTCGGTCTGTGCCGGGGCCTTCCTGCTGGCGGAGACCGGCCTGATGGACGGCCGACGCGCCACGACCCACTGGGCCTTCGCCGGGCAACTGGCGCAGCGCTTCCCCAAGGTGAAACTGGCGGCCGAGCACATGGTGCTGGACGAGGGCGACCTGATGACCGCCGGCGGCATCCTCGCCTGGGCCGATCTGGGGCTGACGCTGGTCGGGCGGCTGCTCGGCCCGGCGACGATGCTGGCCACGGCGCGCTTCCTGCTGATCGAGCCGCCGCGCCACAGCCAGCGGCCCTTCGCCCAGTTCGTGCCGCGCTTCGACCATGCCGACGAGGCGATCCGGCGCAGCCAGCACCAGATCCACACCGAGGCCGCGACGCTGCAGGGCGTGGCCGAGCTGGCCGCCGCGGCGGGAATGACCGGCCGCACCTTCCTGCGCCGCTTCAGCGCCGCCACCGGCCTGACCCCGGTAGAATATCTGCAGCAGGTCCGCATCGCCAAGGCGCGCGAGGCCTTGGAGCAGAGCCTGACCCCGGTCGATCGCATCGCCTGGGATGTCGGCTACGCCGACCCCGCCGCCTTCCGCAAGCTGTTCCAGCGGCTGACCGGCTTGCCGCCCGCCGCCTATCGCCAGCAGTTCGGCATCGCCGGCCCGCCCTCGCCGGAGGCAAGACCGGAGCGCCTCTGTGCATTGTCAACGCAACAAATGGAAAGTAGGTAGGCAATCAACGTAATTCGCGGAGGAAAACTTATGGGAATGAAAAAGTTCGTTGCCCTGACGACGATGGGCGCCCTGCTGGCCGGCACGGCCCTGGCCGATCCGGTCGAGGTGAAGATCGGCTATGCGCTGGCCGAGAACTCGCATTACGGCGCCGGGTCGAAGAAATGGATCGAGGTCACCGAGGGTCTGGTCGGCGACCGCTTCGACTTCGTCGAATTCCCCGCCTCGGCGCTCGGCGGCGAGCGTGAGGTGATCGAGGGGCTGCAGCTCGGCACGGTCGAGGCCACCATCGTCTCCTCCGGCGTGCTGTCGAACTTCGTCCCCGAGGTCGGCGTCTTCGACATCCCCTTCCTGTTCCGCGACTTCGAACATGCCCGCTCGGTGCTCGACGGCCCGATCGGCCAGGAGATGCTGGCGAAGTTCGAGGATCAGGGCCTGATCGCCCTGGCCTGGGGCGAGCAGGGCTTCCGCCACATCACCAACAACCGCGCGCCGATCAACGCGCCCGCCGATCTGGCCGGGCTGAAGCTGCGCACGATGGAAAACCCGGTGCACATCCTCGCCTTCCAGACGCTCGGCGCGGCGCCGACCCCGATGGCCTGGCCCGAGGTGGTCTCGGCGCTGGAGCAGGGCACGATCGACGGGCAGGAAAACCCGCTCTCGGTCATCGTCTCGTCCAAGCTGAACGAGGTGCAGAAGAACCTGACGCTCACCGGCCATGTCTATGCGCCGAACGTGTTCTTCGTCTCGCAGATCTTCTGGGAAGGCCTGACCGACGAGGAGAAGGAAGCCTTCCGCAAGGGCGCCGTCGAGGGCGGTCTGGCGATGCGCGCCTTCGTCGACAACGCCGAGGCCACCGGCGCCAAGGCGATGGAAGACGCCGGCATGGCGGTGAACACGCTGAGCGTCGAGCAGAAGGAAGTCATCAAGGAGGCTCTGGCCCCGGCCTATGCCGACTATGCCGAGACCTTCGGCGCCGAGCTGATCCAGCAGATCTCGGACGCGAAGTAAGCCGGCGCGGCGGGCGGCCCTTCGGGGTCGCCCGCAAGCCCCCCGGCGCAGGCCGCAGCAAGGACCCTCCGATGAGCCCGTTTCTCAGCACGGCCGAGAAGGCCTTTCTCGCCCTGAACCGCGGGGCCGTCATCCTGGCGCTGGCGGCGATGGCCTGCCTCGTCTTCGCCAATGTCATGCTGCGCTTCTTCACCAACAACTCGATCGTCTGGGCCGAGGAAGTCGCGCGCTACCTGATGATCTACATGACCTTCCTCTCCGCCGGTCTGGCGCTGCGCGGCGGGCTGCTGGTGGCGGTGAGCCAGATCCACCTGCGGCTGCCCCAGGGCGCCGCGCGCCTCCTGCGCACCGCGATGCTCTTGGTGCTTCTCGTGTTCTGCGGCTGGATGATCTGGTCCGGCCTCGAATACGTCTCGCGCATGGGGCGGCAGGTGACGCCGGCGACGCGGATCTCCTTCAGCCATATCTACCGCGCCATGCCGATCGGCTTCGGCCTCCTGATGATCCATATCCTGCTGGTCTCGCGCCATTTCGTGACGCAAGGCCGGTTCGATGCCGACACGCACGAGCATGGCTCGGCGGTCGGCGGCTGAGGAAACCCCATGACCCTCGCGCTCGTCCTCCTCTTCGCCATCCTGCTGATCGCAGGCTTCCCGGTCGTCTTCGCGCTGGCCATCTCGGCCTTCGGCGCGGTGCTGATCGAAGGCAAGTATCCGGTCATCGTCGTGGTGAAGGAGATGTTCACCGGGCTCGACAGCTTCCCGCTGATGGCGGTGCCCTTCTTCGTGCTGGCGGCCGAGCTGATGACCGGCGGCGCGATGACGGCGGTGCTTTTGCGCTTCGCCGCGCAGTTCTTCGGCCGGGCGCGCGGCGGGCTCGGCTATGCCAACGTGCTGTCCTCGACGCTCTTCGCCGGGATCTCCGGCTCGGCTCTGGCCGATGCGGCGGGGCCGGGCGGCATGATGATGAAGATGATGGAGAAGGAGGGCTATCCCCGCTCCTATGCCGCGGCGCTCACCGCCTCGGCGGCGGTGGTCGGGCCGATCATCCCGCCCTCGATCACCATGATCATCTACGCCATGCAGGACGAGCGTGTTTCAGTCGGCGGTCTCTTCATGGCGGGGATCCTGCCCGGCATCCTGATCGCGCTGATCTACGCCGGGGTGAACATGATCCAGAGCTTCCGGCACGGCTACCGCTCGGAAACCCCGGTGCCGCCGCTGCCGCAGATCCTGCGCAACACGGTCCATGCCATCCCGGCGCTCCTGCTGATCGTCGTGGTGATCGGCGGCATCCGTGGGGGGATCTTCACCCCGACCGAGGCCTCGGTCATGGCGGTGTTCTACGCGCTGTTCTGCGGCATGTTCCTCTATCGCACCCTCCGGCTCCGCGCGATCCCCGAGATCCTGCTCGCCTCCGCCGTGACCTCCGGCGCGATCCTGATGATCCTCGCCGCCGCCCGCGCCTTCGCCTGGGTGCTGGTGATCGAACGCATCCCGCAGGACGCCGCGCAATACATCGTCGACATGAACCTGTCGCCCATCGCCTTCCTCCTGGTGGTCAATGTGGCGCTTTTGATCTTCGGCTGCTTCATGGACCCGCTGCCGGGGGTGATGATCCTCGTGCCGATCCTCGCCCCCATCGCGCATTCGATGGGCATCGACCCCACGCATTTCGCCATCCTCGTCATCGTCAACCTGACGATGGGGCTGGTGACACCGCCCGTGGGCAGCCTGCTCTTCGTGGTCTCCTCGGTGGGCAGGGTGCCGGTGGCGCAGATCCTCAAGGAGATGCCGATCTTCATGGCGGCGAACCTGCTGATCCTGATCATGCTCAGCTTCCTGCCGGCGATCACCACCTTCCTGCCGCGGCTCTCCGGCTTCTGAAACGCAAAAAGGCCGGGGCAGGGCGCCCCGGCCTTCCGCTGTCCAAAGCCGGCTCAGACCGCGGCGACCGCCTCCAGGTCCGGCACATCCCAGCCACGGCCCGGCATGGCGGCGAGCAGCTGGCGGGTATAGGCGTCCTGCGGATTGCCGAAGACCTCGTCCACCGTGCCACGCTCGACGATGCGGCCCTTGCTCATCACGATCAGGTTGTCGCAGATCTGCGAGGCGACGCGCAGGTCATGGGTGATGAACAGGATCGTCAGCCCCATCTCGCGCTTGATGTCGGCCAGCAGCTGCAGCACCTCCTTCTGCACCGACACGTCCAGCGCCGACACCGCCTCGTCGGCGATCAGGATCTTCGGCTCGACCATCAGCGCCCGGGCGATGCAGATCCGCTGGCGCTGCCCGCCGGAGAACTGCGCCGGGTAGCGATAGAGCGCATCCTCCTCCAGCCGCACGATCTTCATCAGCCGCTTGGCCCGCTCCAGCGCCACCTCGCGCGACACGCCGAAGTTCATCGGCGCGCCGATCAGCTGCTCTCCCACCGACCGGCGCGGGTTGAGCGAGCCGTAGGGGTCCTGGAAGACGATCTGGATGTCCTTGCGCGCCGCGCGCAGGCTGCTGCGCGACCCTTGAGCGAAGTTGCGGTTGCCGACCCAGATCGCCCCGTCGTCGGGATCGATCAGCCGGATCAGGCAGCGCACCAGCGTGGTCTTGCCGCTGCCGCTCTCACCGACGATGCCCAGCGTCTCGCCCTTCCTGACGGTGAAGTCGGTCGGATGCAGCGCATGCACGGTGCGCGGCTTCTTCATCAGCGAGCCCGGGACGTGATAGGTCTTCTCCAGCCCCTGCACCCGGAGCGCGATGTTCTCGTCCAAGGGTTCAGCAGCGCCCTCGCGGCGGCGGGGGACGGCGGCGATCAGCTGGCGGGTGTAGGGATGCTGCGGATTGTTCAGCACCTCCGCCGCCGTGCCCTGCTCCACCACGATGCCCTTCTGCATCACCACCACGCGGTCGGCGATCTCGGCCACCACGTCGAAGTCATGGGTGACGAAGAGGATGCCCGCGTTATGCGTGGTCTTCAGCGTCTTGAACATAGCGAGGATCTGCGCCTGCGTCGTCACGTCCAGCGCCGTCGTCGGCTCGTCGGCGATCAGCAGCGTCGGGTCCATCGCAAGGGCGATGGCGATGACGATGCGCTGGCGCTGGCCGCCCGATAGCTGGTGCGGATAGCTGGAATAGACCCGCGGCGGGTCCGGCAGCCGGACCTCTTCCAGCAGCGCCATGGTCCGCGCCTTGCGCTCGGCCTTCGACAGGCTGGTGTGGGCGGCGAAGATCTCCTCGATCTGGTCGCCCACCGTGAAGCAGGGGTTCAGCGCGGTCATCGGCTCCTGGAAGACCATGGCGATGCGCTTGCCGCGCAGCCGGCCATGCTCGCGCTTCGACATTTTCAGCAGGTCCTTGCCCTCGAACAGCATCTCGCCGCCCGAGGGTTTCAGCGCCTTGGGCAGAAGGCCCATCGCCGTGAAGGCGGTGACCGACTTGCCCGAGCCGCTCTCGCCCACCACGCAGACGATCTCGTTCTGGTGGATGTCGAAGGACAGGCCGCTGACCGCGTGGGGCCGGTCGCCGCTGGGCGGCAGATCGACCGTCAGGTTGCGGACCGAGAGAACGGGTTGGGTCATGGCTGCAGCTTGCCTTCGCCGATGTCCCAGAACAGACCCGCCATCATCTGCGCCGCTTCTTTCGCCACATCGACCATGATGTGCTCGTCCGGCGCATGCTGCGAGCAGGAGGGGTGCGAGTGCGGGATCCAGATCGTCGGCAGGGCGAGGGTCCCGGCGAAGACCTCGTTCGGCAGCGAGCCGCCGAAGTTGGGCTGCAGCGCCGGCTTCTTGCCGGTGGTCTCCTGCACCGAGGCGACGACCAGCCGGGTCCAGGGGTTGTCGGGATCGGTGCGGGTGGCGCGGAAGAAGCCGCGGTCCATCGGCTCGATCCGGATGTCCCCGAAACCGTGGGCATCGAGATGCTCGCGCAGCGCCGGCAGGATGCGCTCGCGGTCGACGCCGACGACATAACGCAGCTGGCAGGTGGCCTTGGCCGTGCCCGGGATGGCGTTCACCGGCGCCTCGGGACGGCCGCATTTGTAGGCCAGCACCTCGAAGTTGCACCAGCCATAGACCTGTTCGGGGCCAACCAGCCCCGGCTCGCCCCAGGTCGGGTCGGTCTCGGGATCGTCCGGGCCGAATTCCATCTCGATGTCCTTCAGCGCGGCATGGACATTGGCCGGGATCGTGCCCGGGGTCCATTCGCGGATCGCGATGCGGCCCTTGGCGTCGGTGATCGTCGCCAGCGCATGCGCCAGACGGATGCCCGCGTTCGGCAAAAGCCCGCCCCAGTTGCCCGAGTGATGCGCGCCCTCGCGCAGATCGCAGATCAGGTGGAAGCCATGCCCGCCCCGCGCCCCGAGAAAGACCGTCGGCACATGGGTGGAAACCCGCGGCCCGTCCGAGGCGATCAGCACGTCCGACCGCAGCAGATCCTTGTGGATCTCGGCCATCTCGGCCAGCCCCGGCGAGCCGGATTCCTCGCCCATCTCGATCAGCACCTTGACGTTGAAGCCGAGGCTGCCGCGGGATTCCAGCACCAGTTGCAGCGCGGCGAGGTTCAGCGCGTGCTGGCCCTTGTTGTCGACGATGCCGCGGCCATAGATCCGGTCGCCCGCCAGCGTCGCCTCCCAAGGGCTGCGGTTCTCCTTCCAGTCGCCCGCCATGCCCCAAAGCACGTCGCCATGGCCATAGGTCAGAACCGTCGGCAACGCCGGGTCCTCGATCCGCTCGGCGAAGAGCGCCGGGATGCGCTCCAGCTTGGGGTTGGGCAGGATCTGGCAGGTGAAGCCCATGCCTTCCAGCAGCGGGCGCATCTCTTCGTTCAGGTAGCGCAGATGGTCCGGGCCGCTGTCCTCGCGCGGGCTTTCCGACGGGATGGCCAGACGCGCCTGCATGTCGGCCAGAAAGCGGCCCCCTGTCACATATTCGCCAGCGGCGGCCACGACGGTGGAACGGGTCATGTCGGTCTCTCTCAGTTTCTGTTTTCGGGAGCGAGGGCGTCGCGCAGCCCGTCACCCATCATGTTGATCGCCAGCACCAGCACGCAGATCGCGGCGCCGGGGATCAGGATCAGCCAGCTGTCGAACAGCAGGTATTGCCGCCCCTCGGCCACCATCAGCCCCCAGGAGGGCGTCGGCGGCTGCACCCCGAGGCCGAGGAAGGACAGCGAGGCCTCGAGCAGGATGGCATGGGCCATCTCGAAGGTGGCGATCACCGCGAGACGGTCGAAGATGTTCGGCAGCAGTTCCTTCACCAGCAGCTTCGGGGTGGAATAGCCCATCGACTGCGCGGCCTGGATATACTCCTGATTGCGGATCTGCATCACGGCGGAGCGCATGACCACGGCGAAGCGGTCCCAGAGCAGCAGCCCCAGCACCAGCACCACGACCGTCAGCGAGCCGCCGAAGATCGCGACCACGGCCAGAGCCACCATGATCACCGGCAGCGTCAGCCGGGTCATGATCAGGAAGTTGATGACCAGATCGATCCGCCCGCCGAAATACCCGGCCAGCACCCCCATCAGCGTGCCGATGATGCCCGAGGTGATGACGGTGAAGACCCCGATCAGCAGCGAGATCCGCGCGCCGTAGATGATGCGGCTCAGATAGTCGCGGCCCAGGCCGTCGGTGCCCAGGGGATGCGCCCAGTCGCCGCCGTCGAGCCAGATCGGCGAGACGGTGCGGTTCAGCATGTCCTGTGCCAGCGGGTCATAGGGCGCGATCAGCGGCGCGAAGACCGCCATCAGCAAGATCAGCCCCAGCACGATGGCGCCGCAGAGGAACACCGGGTTGCCGAGGGCGCGGGCGACAAAGCCCTTGCGGGTTGCGGGAGCTTTGGGAAGCACGAGTTCCGGGCTGGTCATTGGATGCGGATCCTCGGGTCGAGCCAGGCATTGATGAAATCGGCCAGCAGGACCATGATGACGTAGAAGATGGCGACGATCAGCAGCACCGCCTGCACCACCGGCAGGTCCATGCGCGAGATCGACTCCCAGGCGAGGAAGCCCAGCCCGTTGATGCCGAACACCGTCTCGATCACCACCGAGCCGCCGAGCATGTTGCCGAACTGCACCGCCGACAGCGACACGACCGGAATGACCGCGTTGCGCAGCGCGTGCTTGAACACGACCTTCCAGCTGCTGATCCCCTTGGCGCGGGCCGTCCGGATATAGTCCGACGACAGCGCCTCGATCATGCCCTGACGGATCAGCCGCATCATTGGCGGGGTGGAGTAATATCCCAGAGCGATGGCGGGCAGGACGAAATGGCCCAGCGTCTCGGACCCCGACGGCGGGGCGATGCCCAGCGTCAGTGAGAAGATCACGATCAGGATCAGCGCGAACCAGAAGGTCGGCATCGCCTGTCCCATCACCGCGACCAGCATCGCGAAGCGGTCGAGCAGGCTGTTGGGCTTCAGCGCGGCGGCGACGCCCAGGGGCACCGACAGCGCCAGCATCACGCCGAGCGCCATGACCGCCAGCGTCAGCGTGTTGGGCAGCCGGTAGGCGATCAGCTCGGCCACGGGCTGGCGGAAGAACAGCGAATTGCCGAAATCGCCCTGCAGGGCATTGCCCAGCCATTCGCCGTAGCGCACCGGCAAGGGCCGGTTCAGCCCCAGATCCTCGCGGATCTCCTCGATCTGCGCGGCGGTGGCCTCTTCACCCGCCACGGCGATGGCGACATCGCCCGAGGCGTTCAGAAGGGTGAAGGCAAGGAGCGAAACGGCCACGCAGACAAGCAGCGCCAGGCCGATCCGCTGCATCAGATATCGCAGCATATGTCACCAGTATTCGGTTGGCCTGCGCGGAAGACTCCGCGCAGGCGCTTGTCTCACTCGTTCCAGCTGGCTTCGAAGAAGCGCGGCGTCTCGTCGGGAACGGGGGTGAAGTCGAGCGCGCTGTTGTAGACGTAGTTCAGCGCATAGGTGAAGATCGGCACCTGCAGCGCCTGATCCGAGATGCGGACCAGCGCCTTGGAATAGGCCGCCTTGCGCGCCTCGGGGTCGATCGTGGTGTTGCCCTCTTCCAGCAGCGCCGTCACCTCGGAGTCGCGGGCATAGTCCACCGCCGAGCCGTCGTACCAGTAGCCCGGACCGGCGCTGACATCGAGGATCGACGACGAACCCCAGGCCTGGAACCAGATCGGGGTGCGGCCCTCGTTGCGGGCCTGAGCGATGGCCGAGGCCTGCAGCATGGTCAGGTTGGCGGTGATGCCCACCGCCGCCAGGTCGCCGATGATCGCCTCGACCACGGGACGGTCGCGGTAGCCGAAGAAGTCGATCGAGAACCCGTCGGGATACCCGGCCTCGGCCAGCATCTCTTTCGCCTTCGCGGGATCATACTCGTAGGTCGTCATCCCCTCGGCCGAGCAGCCGAACTGCGGCGGGGCGCAGGCGGTGTCGATGGTCTGCGACCCCGGGCCGATCATCGCCTCGCGGATGCCGTCGCGGTTGATCGCGTGGTTGATCGCGCGGCGCACCTCGAGCTCCTTCAGCGGCGTGTCGCCGGTGCGGCCGGCGGCGTCGAGACCGATGAAGCCCACCCGCAGCGTGTCGCCGGATTCGACCTTCAGCTGCGACTGGCCCTCGAACTGCTGCACCGCATCCGGCGGCACGCGCCAGATCCAGTCCAGATTGCCGGTCATCAGCTCGATCGCCTGGGTGTTGAACTCGGCGATGCGGCGGAATTCCAGCTTCTCGATCGAGGGCTTGCCCTTCACCCCGCCGAAATAGTCGCCGAAAGCCTCCATCGAGACCCGCTCGCCCGGCACGATCTCCGTCACGCGGTAGGGGCCGGTGCCGATGGGCTGGCGCGACATGCCGTCGGGCCCGACCTCGGCATAGTAGTCCGACGGATATATCGGCACGACATTGGCGAGATATTCCAGCACGGCGGGGAAGACGCCCTTGGTCTTCAGCCGCACGGTGTAGTCGTCGATCTTCTCTGCGCTCTCGAGGAAGAAGATCGGCTGCACCGTGGTGTTGGTGGTCACGAACTCGACGGTGCCGACCACATCGTCAGCGGTGAAGTCGCTGCCGTCATGGAATTTGACGCCCTGGCGCAGCTTGAACTCCAGCGTGGTGTCATCGATCCACTCGAAGGATTCGGCCAGATGCGGCTCGATCTGGTTGGTCTCGTTGTTGCGGTAGATCAGCGTGTCCCAGATGTGGTGACCCAGCACGATGCCCTCGCGGATCGTGTGGGTATAGAAATCGATGCTGGAAGGCATGCTGTCGGAAGCCCAGGCCAGCGAGTTGTCATCGGGGCCGGCCCAGACGGGGGCGGTTCCCAGCCCGAGGAGGATGGCCGTCGTATATGCAAGAGTTCGTTTCATCTGGGTCCCTTCTGCAGTCTATGCGCTCGCCGCATCGTCGTTCTCGGAAAGGCTATTCACGCGTTTTAATTTTGTATACATAATTTTGTGACCTGTTCGAGAGGCCTACGTGGCCGGAAGTGCAAAAACTGAACAAAAACTGAGCATGGGTGGATCAGTTGCCCGATATTGTGCCGATAGAACGACGCAGCCTGCATGACGATCTGGTCGCCAGTCTGCGCCAGCTGATTGCCCGCGGCGTGCTCGCGCCCGGCTCGAAGCTGAACGAGAAGGACCTCTGCGCCAGCTTCAACGTGTCGCGCACCCCGCTGCGCGAAGCGATTCGCGCGCTCGCCGCCGAAGGGCTGGTGGTCGTCACCCCGCATCGCGGCGCCTCGGTCGCCACCGTCTCGGAAGACCAGATCCTCGAGAGCTTCGTCGTCATGGGCGCGCTGGAGGGGCTGGCCGGCGAGCTTGCCGCCCCGCGGATCAGCGAGCCGCAGCTGGCCGCGATCCGCGCCGACCATGCCGCGATGCTCGACTGCCGCGCCGCGGGCGATCTCGACGGCTATTACGCCCACAACCGCCGCATCCATGACGCCATCTTCGAGGCCGCCGACAACGCGACCCTCAACAGCACCCGCCAGCTGATCTTCACCCGCATCGTCAACCTGCGCTTCATCGCCCGGATCGGCGATGACGAATGGTCCACCGCCATCGCCGAACACGAGGAGATGCTGGAAGCGCTGGCCGAACGCGACGGCGCGAAGCTCGGCGCGGTGCTGCGCCGGCATCTCGACTCCAAGCGCCGGCAGGTGGCGCATTGGCTCGCCCGACAACCCCTTCCCGACCAGGATCCCTGACATGACCGAGACCTACCCCATCCGTCCCGAGGACATCGACCTTCCGGCCTTCCTCGAGGAGCTGCGGGCCTGGGTCTCGCTGGAAAGCCCGACCGCCGATCCCGCCGCCGTCAACGCCATGGCCGACCGCGCCGCGGCCCATGCCACGGCGCTCGGCCTCAGCGTCACGCGGCATCCGACCGATGACGCCACCGGCGACCTGCTGATCGCCCGCCACGGCCCCGAGGACCGTGCCGACGAGATCCTCATCCTGACCCATCTCGATACCGTCCATGCCAAGGGCGCGCTGGCCGGCCCGCTGCCCTGGCGCCAGGAGGGCGACAAGCTCTTCGGCCCCGGCGTCTATGACATGAAGAGCGGCGCGCTGATGGCGCTGGAGGCGCTGGCCCTCGCCGGCGACCGCACCGTCGCCACCGTGCTCTTCATCCCCGACGAGGAGACCGGCACCTATGCCGGCCGCCTCGCCGTCGAGGCCGCCGCCCGCAAGGCCCGCGCCGTCCTGGTGATGGAGCCCGCGCGCGACGGCGGCAAGATCGTCACCGGGCGGCGCGGCTCGGCGATCTACCGCATCGAGGTGCATGGCCGCGCCGCCCATTCCGGCACCCGCCCGCAGGACGGGCGCAGCGCCATCCGCGCCGCCGCCCGGCTGATCCTGACGCTGGAGGCGATGAACGACCCCGCGCGCGGCATCGGCGTCAATGTCGGCGTGATCCAGGGCGGCACCACCCGCAACACCATCCCCGCGCTCTGCGTGCTCGACATCGACGTGCGCCTGCCCGACCGTCAGGCGCAGGAGGAGGTGACGGCAGCCATCGAGGCTCTGACGCCCGTCGATCCCGACATCCGCTTCGAGATCACCGGCGGCGTCTCGCGCCCCGCCTTCAGCGCCGAGCCGGGCACGCTGGCCCTGCTGGAAACCGCGCGGCCGATCGCCGAGGCGATGGGCTATCCGCTGGTGCCGATGACCTCGGGCGGCGGCTCGGACGGCAATTTCACCGCCGCGCTCGGCCTGCCGACGCTGGACGGGCTCGGTCCCGATGGCGCCGACGCCCATACCTTCAACGAGCATCTGCTGGTCCCCTCCATCGCGCCGCGTCTGGCGATGCTTGCGAACCTGCTCATCACCCTGCATGAGAAGCCGGCCCGGGGCCTGTGACGGCTCCGATCCCCGGCCGCGACAGTGCAAGACGGGCCGCGCGCCCGCTGAAACCCACGGAATAGACATGACCTATCTGAAACGCGTCGGCATCGACGGCTACATGTTCCTCTTGCTGGCGATGATGGCGCTCGGCGCGGCGCTGCCGGCGCGGGGGGTAGGGGCCGACATCCTGCACCAGATCACCTTCTGGGCGGTGGCGCTTCTGTTCTTCCTCTACGGCGCCAAGCTCGACTCGGCGGCGGTGCTGAAGGGCATGATGAACTGGAAGCTGCAGCTCCTGACCTTCGCCGCCACCTTCGCGCTGTTCCCGCTTCTGGGTCTCGGCATCACCAGCGCGGTGGGCGGGCTCCTTGGCCCGACGCTGGCGCTCGGCGTGCTGTTCCTCGCGGTGCTGCCCTCGACGGTGCAATCCTCCATCGCCTTCACCGCGATGGCCGGGGGCAACGTGCCGGCCGCGATCTGCGCCGCCTCGCTCTCGAACCTGATCGGCGTCGCGCTGACGCCGGCGCTGGTGGCGCTGATGCTGCATCAGGACGGCGGTGCCGTGGGGCTCGACGCGATCCTCAAGGTCGGCACCCAGATCCTTCTGCCCTTCCTCCTCGGTCAGGCGCTGCGCCGCTGGATCGGCGGCTTCATCAAGCGGCAGATGACGCTCTCGCGCATGGTCGACCGCGGCTCGATCCTGCTCATCGTCTATTCCGCCTTCAGCGCCGGCACGGTGGCCGGCATCTGGTCCTCGATCCCGCCCGAGACGCTGCTCATCCTGTTCGGCGTCATCGCCGTCTTCCTCGCGCTGGCCATGGGGCTGATGGAGGCGGCAGGCCGGGTGCTCGGCCTGCCGGCCGAGGACCGGGCGGTGCTGTTCTTCTGCGGCTCGACAAAGAGCCTCGCCAGCGGCCTGCCCATCGCAACGGCGATCTTCGCCCCGAGCGTGGTCAGCGCCATCATCCTGCCGGTGATGATGTTCCACATGACCCAGCTCTTCGTCTGCGCCGTGGTCGCCCGCCGCCGCGCCGACGCGCTGGCGCAACCGGCCTGAGCCGGCGGCGGGGCCTCAAATCGGCCAGACCGCCAGGATCAGCGGCGTCCCCACCACGACCACCAGCAGCGACAGGGGCGCGCCCAGCCGGGCATAATCGCCGAAGCGGTAGCCGCCCGGCCCCATGACCAGCGTGTTGCACTGATGCCCGATCGGCGTGAGGAAGTCGCAGCCCGCTCCCACCGCCACCGCCATCAGGAAGGCGTCGGGCGTATAGCCGAGGCTGCCGGCGAAGGTCGCGGCGATCGGCGCCATCACCAGCACGGTGGCGGCGTTGTTGAGGAAAGGCGTCACCGCCATCGCCACCACCATGATCAGCGCCAGCGCCCCCCAGGCCGGCAACCCCATGGCGAGGCTCGACAACAGCCCGCCGATCAGGTCGGTCCCGCCCGTCGTCTGCAACGCCTCGCTGACCGGGATCAGCGCCCCCAGCATCACGAGGATCGGCCATTCGATCGCCTCATAGGCCGCCTCCGGGCTGATGCCGCCGGTAACGATCATCGCCAGCGCCGCGCCGAAGAAGGCGATGGCCACCGGCAGCACTCCGAAAGCGGTCAGCCCCATCGCCACGGCGAGGATCACCACCGGCAGGATGTCGCGCCTCACCGATCCCAGCCGCAGTTCGCGCTCGGCCAGCGGCAAGAGCCCGAGCGTGCGGATGCTGTCCGGCAGGATGTCGAGCGGCCCCTGCAGCAGGATCACATCGCCCGGCTCCAGCGCGGTCTCGCCCAGCCGCTCGGTCATCCGGTTGCCGGCCCGCGCCACGGCGACGATGTTGACCCCGTGCTGTTCGAACAGCCGCAGCCGCATCGCGCTGTGGCCGATGATCGGCGACCCGGTGCGCACCACCGCCTCGATCACCCCCAGCTTCGCCTTGGCGCCCTCCGCCGCCTGCTGCTGCCGCGCCAGCGTCAGCCCGCCGGCCGCCGCCGCGCGCTCCAGCTCGTCCGGCTGGCCGCGCATCTGCAGCACGTCGCCGGGCTTGATCACGGTGTCGGGCATGGTCACCGGCCGGCGGCGGTCGTCGCGGATCAGCCCGGTCACCGCGATCTCGCTGTTCGACAGGCTGAGGAACTCGCCGATGGTCTTGGCGACGACGAGCGCGTCCTCCGGCACCGCCGCCTCGGTGCTGTAATTGCTGATGTTCACCGCCTCGCCCAGCGAGGCCGCGGCCCGCCGGTCGGCCGGCAGCAGCCGGTAGGCGAACAGGAGGAACACCAGCCCCACCAGCGACAGGCCGAGCCCCACCGGCGCATAGTCGAACATCCGGAACGGCTGGCCAGTCAGATCCTCGCGCACCTGCGAGACGATGATGTTGGGCGAGGTGCCCACCATGGTGATCAGCCCGCCCAGCAGCGACCCGAAAGCCATCGGCATCAGGTAGAGCGAGGGCGAATTGTGGGATTTCTTCGCCATCCTGATCGCGGCGGGCATCATCATCGCCAGCGCGCCGATGTTCTTGATCAGCGCCGACAGCAGCGTCACCGACCCGACCAGCACCAGCATCTGCCCCTGGAAAGTGTTCAGCCGCCGCACCAGCCAGCGCAGCGCCGCCTCGATCATCGCCGACCGCGACACGGCGGCGCTGACCACCAGCGCGCTGGCGACGATCATCACGATGTCGTCGCTGAAGCCGCTGAAGGCCTCCTCCGGCGACACCGTGCCCGCCAGCAGAGAGGCGGCGAGGGCCAGCATGGCGACGACATCGTATCGCAGCCGCCCCCAGAGAAAGAGAGCCATCATCCCGGCGATGATGGCGAAGGCGGCAATCTGTGGGGGTGTCATGTCTGTCCCGTCGCTGGCGCAGGGCGCGCCCGGTGAAACGCCGACAATCATCCGGAGTTCCTGTGGCGGGCTTCACCCTTCGCTAATCTCTGTCACCGAATATCCCGACGTTGGCGATAAGGCTGCACACCGATGTCAGCAGGTGAAATCGCTTCTGGAGGATCCATATGACCATCAAGCTAAAGCTCGCCGCCGCCTTTCTGATCGTGCTCGTTCTCTCCGGGCTGGCGGTCGGCTTCGCCCTCAGGGCGCTCGACGCTCTGGGCGCCAGTCTCGAAGCCATGGTGGAGACGGAAATGCAGAACGTGCTGCATGCGGAGGAGATCAACGAGGGCCAGCTGCAGCTGAAGGTCGCGCTGCGCGAGTATTTCTACCGGACGGACGAGGCGTCGAAGGCGGAAATCAAGCAGGTGATCATGGACAGCCGCAAGCAGCAGGTCGCCGCAGTCGAAGCGCTGACGGCCGCGAACCTCGGTCCCGAGGGGGAGGCGTTCCTGACCAAGTATCAGGACATGCGGAAGATTCTCGGTCCCTACAACAACACGGCGATTGAGCTTGCGGAAAAGAACGACCTTGCCGGTGTGGCGCAGGTTCTGACCGATCCGACCTATGTCAGGGTGCAGATCGAACGTCAGGAGCTTTTGCAGGCCTTCGTCCAAAGCCAGCTCGACAGGCTCGCGGCGGTCACCGTCGCTGCGGAACAGAAGTCCCGGCAGACCGCCATGACGCTCGTCCTGCTGATCAGCATCGGCGGGGTGCTGGGAAGCGGTGCGGCGATCTGGATCGTGCTGTCGATCGGGCGTGGCCTGCGTCAGGCGCTGATGCTGGCGCGCAACGTCGCGGCTGGCGATCTTTCGACCACCGCCACCATCACGGGCCGCGACGAGATCGCCGAACTGCTCGGCGCCAACAATCTCATGGTGATGAAGCTGCGCGAGGTGGTCGGCGGCGTCACCTCGGTCGCCCGGCAGGTCTTGACCGGCAGCAGCCAGATGGCGTCGACCTCGGAACAACTGAATCTGGGCGCGAACCAGCAGGCCTCGGCCACCGAGGAAGCCTCGGCCGCGGTGGAGCAGATGGCCGCCAGCATAAACCAGGCCGCGGACAGCGCCGGCCAGACCGAGGTGATGGCGACCAAGGCGGCGAAGGACGCCCGCGCCTCGGGCCAGGCCGTGGGCGAGGCGGTGGGCGCGATGCGCGCCATCGCCGACCGCATCCTCGTGGTGCAGGAAATCGCCCGGCAGACCGATCTCCTGGCGCTCAACGCCGCAGTCGAGGCGGCGCGGGCGGGCGAACATGGCCGCGGCTTCGCCGTGGTGGCCTCGGAGGTGCGCAAGCTGGCCGAACGCAGCCAGGTCGCCGCGACCGAGATCTCTGCGCTCTCGGCCAATACGGTGAAGGCGGCTTCCGGCGCCGGCAAGATGCTCGACCAGCTGGTGCCCGACATCGAGCGCACCTCGGCGCTGGTGACCGACATCTCCGTATCGGCGCGAGAGCTCGCCGCCGGGGCGCAGCAGGTGGCAATCGCCATCCAGCAGCTCGACAAGGTCACCCAGCAGAACACCTCCGCTTCCGAGGAGGTGGCGCGTGGCGCGACCGATCTGTCCTCGCAGGCGGGCCGGCTCGAAGAGACCGCAGGCTACTTCCGCCTCGCCGACCGGCCCGAGCTATCCCCCGCGCCGGCGCCCAAGCTCCGGGTGGTGAGCGGCGGCGCGGCCGAGCCGGCCCCCCGCAAGCCGGCCCGGCCAGCGCCGAGCCCTTCTCCAGTGGCAAGCGCCCCGCCGGCAAGCGCTCCTCCGCCGCGCAAGATCGTGTCGGGCGGTTTCGACTTCAGCCTCGACGAATCCGATGGCGACCTCGACGCGGCCTTCAAGCGGGCCTGACACATTTGAACGGGCGGGCCGTCAACCAATCGGCCGCCCGCCGCCTCGCAAGGGAAGTCGCGGCGAAGTCCTTTGCCTCCGGAGCTGCGGCAAGCCTGCCCGAGAGGCAAAGGTTGACAAAACCCTAAATTCTTTGACGATTTCCTTTTGCACCAACGGGTTATTCCAATTTTCACGCGTGAACGGCTCGCCTCCCGCCGGTTTTCCTCCCGGCCTCCGCGGCTCCGCCCCGCCCCTCGCCGCCAGAAGCAAATAAATCTCCATCCTGATGGACTGTTTCGGCCCACAGCTCCGTATACCTGCTGATGGACCGCAAATCGCCCTTCGACATCATGGCCCAGCTGGGCAGCCTGCGCCGCTACGCGCGGGTGCTGACTCGCAACGACGCCGACGTCGAGGATCTGGTGCAGGACGCGCTGCTCCGCGCCCATGAGCGGCGCGACAGTTTCCGCAAGGGCGGCGACCTGCGGCTCTGGCTGATGTCGATCCTGCACAACGCCTTCATCGACGGCGCCCGCGCCCGCCGCGCCGAACGGCAGCGCGAGACCGCCGCGGCCCGTCTGGCGCCCCAGGCCCTGG
>NZ_PZKG01000036.1 GCF_003034985.1 Cereibacter changlensis JA139 | reverse complement strand
GGCAGGTGATGACCGATTGCATCAGCCGCGGCATGGAGGGCACCGGCATCCTGCCCGGTGGGCTGCATGTGCGGCGCCGGGCGCGTGGCATCCACGAGGCGCTGCTGGCCGAGCGCGGGCTGAACATGACCGCGCCGCATACGATCAACGACTGGATGAGCCTCTACGCCATGGCGGTGAACGAGGAGAATGCGGCGGGCGGTCAGGTCGTCACCGCGCCGACCAATGGCGCGGCGGGGGTGGTGCCGGCCGTCATCCGCTACTGGCTCGACCATGTGCCGGGCGCCTCGATCAGCCGGCTCGGGGATTTCATGCTGACCGCCGCCGCCATCGGCGGGCTGGTGAAGCACAACGCCTCGATCTCGGGCGCGGAATGCGGCTGTCAGGCCGAAGTCGGCTCGGCGGCGGCGATGGCTGCGGCGGGGCTGGCCGCCGTTCTGGGCGGCACGCCCGAACAGGTGGAGAATGCCGCCGAGATCGCGCTGGAGCATCATCTGGGCATGACCTGCGACCCGGTCCGCGGGCTTGTGCAGGTGCCCTGCATCGAGCGCAACGGCCTCGGCGCGATCAAGGCGGTGTCCGCCGCCAGCCTCGCCATGCGCGGCGACGGGGTGCATCTGGTCAGCCTCGACGTCTGCATCGAGACGATGCGCCAGACGGGCCGCGACATGCACGAGAAATACAAGGAAACCTCGCTGGGCGGGCTGGCGGTCAACGTGCCGAACTGCTGAGGGCCTGACCGCCGCGCTTGTCCGAGGGGACGCCCCCTGCGGGGCGTCCGGGCCGTCCCCCCGAGCGGCGGCAGCGGAAGAAACCGCTCCCGCCCCTGTCTCAGTGGCTCTCGCGGGCCACCGCATTGCCCCGGCAGCCGACGAGGAAATCGAGGTCCGCCCCGGTATCGGCGCCCTGCACATGGTCGTGGTAGAGCTGCGCATAGCCCCCGTTCGGCCGCGTCACCGGGTTCACCCACTCCGCCCGCCGCCGCGCCAGCTCCTCCTCCGACACCTCCAGATGCAGCCGCCGCCCGGCGACGTCCAGCTCGATGAAATCCCCGCTGCGCACCAGCGCCAGCGTGCCGCCGCGCGCCGCCTCGGGCGAGACATGCAGCACCACCGTGCCGTAGGCCGTGCCCGACATGCGCGCATCCGAGATCCGCACCATGTCGGTGATCCCCTTCCTGAGCACCTTCGGCGGCAGGCCCATGTTGCCCACCTCGGCCATGCCCGGATAGCCGCGCGGGCCGCAGTTCTTCAGCACCATGACGCAGGTCTCGTCGATCTCCAGCGCCTCGTCCTCGATCCGCGCCTTGTAATCGTCGATGTCCTCGAAGACGACCGCCCTTCCCCGGTGCTGCATCAGATGCGGCGTGGCGGCCGAAGGCTTCAGCACCGCGCCATCCGGCGCAAGGTTGCCGCGCAGCACCGCGATGCCGCCCTGCTGGGTCAGGGCGTGCTCCACCGGGCGGATCACGTCCTCGTTCCAGTTCCGCACCTCCTTCACCTCGTCCCAGATCGAGCCGCCGGAGACGGTGAGCGCATCGCGGTTCAGCTTGCCCGCCTCGCCCAGCATGCGGATCACCACCGGCAGGCCGCCGGCATAGAAAAACTCCTCCATCAGATAGGCGCCCGAGGGCATCAGGTTGACGATGGTCGGAATGTCCCGCCCCTGCACGTCCCAGTCATCCAGCGTCAGGTCGAGCCCGACGCGCCCGGCCATGGCCAACAGGTGGATCACCGCATTGGTCGAGCCGCCGATCGCACCGTTCACCCGCATCGCATTCTCGAAGGCGGCGCGGGTCATGATGTCGGAGGGTTTCAGATCGTCCTTCACCATCTGCACGATGCGTCTCCCGGTCAGATGCGCCATCACGCGCCGCCGCGAATCCACCGCCGGGATCGCCGCGTTGCCCGACAGCGCCATCCCCAGCGCCTCGGCCATGCTCGCCATGGTCGAGGCGGTGCCCATCGTGTTGCAGGCCCCGGCCGACCGGCTCATCGAGGCTTCCGCCTCGACGAATTCCGCCGCCGTCATCTCGCCCGCCTTCACCGCTTCGGAGAATTTCCACAGATGCGTGCCCGATCCAACCCGCTCACCGCGGAAATAGCCGTTCAGCATCGGCCCGCCCGAAACGAGGATCGCCGGAATGTCCACGCTCGCCGCCCCCATCAAGAGCGCGGGCGTGGTCTTGTCGCAGCCCGCGAGCAGCACCACCCCGTCGATCGGCTGGCCGCGCAGGCTCTCCTCCACATCCATGGCGCAAAGGTTGCGGAACATCATCGCCGTCGGCCGGAAGGCCGATTCCGACGGCGACATCACCGGGAACTCCATCGGCAGCCCGCCCGCCTCGTAGATGCCATGCGCCACGCGCTCGGCCAGATCGCGCAGATGGGCGTTGCAGGGGGTGAGCTGGCTCCAGGTGTTGCAGATGCCGATCACCGGACGCCCGTCGAACAGGTCGGCGGGCAGGCCTTGGTTCTTCATCCAGGAGCGATGATAGATCGCGTCCTTGGTGGCGCCGCCGAACCACTCCTGCGAGCGCAGCTTGCGGGGCCAGGGGGCGGGGGTGAAGGTCATCGTCAATCCTTTCGCAGCGCGGTCCGCGCCTGTCCTTTCAGAGCACATGCACCTGCGGAACATCGTCCGCAGCAATCGTCAGCCGGTTGGTGAGCGGCAGGCCGAAGGCCTCCGCCTCGATCTCGAACTCGTCGCCCGCCTCGGTGCGGATGCCATCGGCATAGGAGAGCGTCGCCGTGCCGAACATATGCACATGCAGATCGCCCGGTTGGCGGAAGAGCCCGTATTTGAAGTGGTGATGTTCCAGATTTGCGAGGCTGTGCGACATGTTCGCCTCGCCCGACAGGAACGGTTTCTCCCAGATCACCGCGCCGTCGCGCCGGACCCGGCTCATGCCGCGCACGTCGGCGGGCAGGTCGCCCACCAGCAGCTCCGGCCCGAAGGAAGCCGGGCGCAGCTTGGAATGGGCGAGGTAGAGATAGTTGATCCGCTCGGTCACATGGTCGGAGAACTCGTTGGCGAGGCTGAAGCCGATCCGGTGCGGCGTGCCGTCCTCTCCGATCAGGTAGAAGGCCGCGATCTCCGGCTCCTCGCCGCCGTCCAGCGCGAAGGACGGCGAGACCAGCGGCTGCCCCGGCCCCGTCGCCATGACGCCGCTGCCCTTGTAGAACCACTCCGGCTGCACGCCGACGCCATCGGCGGGCTTGCCGCCCTCGATCCCCATGCGGAACATCTTCATGCTGTCGGTCATGCCGGTGACATCGGCATGCATGGCATCCCGCACCGAGGCGCTGCCGAGATGGGTGAGCCCGGTGCCCGTGACATGCATATGCGCCGGATCGGGATGGCGCAGCGGGCAGTCGAGCCAGCCCGCCGCCAGCAGCGCCGCCAGATCCACCGCCTCGCCCTGCCCGCGCGCCGCCACCACCTCGGCCAGCCGCCCGCCCGTGGCGACCGCCTCCTGCGCCAGCTCGAGGATCGTCCCCGCCCCCGGCACCGCGAAGGCGGTCGTCCCCTCGCGGCAGATCACGCCGCCACCGATCAACTGGCTCAGATGCATAAGGTCCTCAGGATTTGGATTTGTTGTAGACATCGAAGATCACCGCCGCCAGCAGCACCAGCCCCTTGATGACCTGCTGATAGTCGATGCCGATGCCGATGATCGACATGCCGTTGTTCATCACCCCCATGATGAAGGCGCCGACGACCGCGCCGACGATGGTCCCCACCCCGCCCGACATCGAGGCCCCGCCGATGAAGACCGCCGCGATCACGTCGAGTTCGAAGGACACCCCCGCCTTGGGCGTCGCGGTGTTCAGCCGCGCGGCGAAGATCAGCCCGGCCAGCGCTGCGAGGAACCCCATGTTGGCGAAGGCGAGGAAGGTCAGCCGCTCGGTCTTGATGCCCGACAGCTTCGCCGCCTTCTCGTTGCCGCCGATCGCATAGATGCGGCGACCGACCGTGGTCGAGTTGGTGACGAACATGTAGAGCACGATGAGGATGCCCATGGTCACCAGCACGTTCGGGATGCCCCGGAAGGTGGCGAGCAGCCAGGTGACATAGAGGATCGCCGCCCCCACCACCAGATTGCGCCCGACAAAGAAGCCGAAGGGCTCATCCGCCATGCCGTAGGCCGCCGCCCGCGCCCGGGCGCCGATCTGCAGCCAGAGGATCGCGGCGACGATCGCCACCCCCACCGCCAGCGCGAAGCCGTTCAGCCGCTCCATCCCCAGCATCGGGGCGACGAAGGGCAGGAAGTCGGGCACGAAGCCGGTGGAGAGCGACTGGAACCCCTTGGAGAACGGCCCGACCGACTTGCCGTTCAACAGCCACAGCGTCGCCCCGCGGAACACCAGCATCCCCGCCAGCGTCACGATGAAGGAGGGGATCTTCCAATAGGCCACCCAATAGCCCTGCGCCGCCCCGATCAGCGTGCCGAGCCCGAGGCTCAGCACGATCACGACAAGCGGGTGCAGGTCCCAGTTCACCATGGCGACGGCGGCGAAGGCGCCGATGAAGCCCGCGACCGAGCCCACAGACAGGTCGATATGCCCCGCCACGATCACCAGCAGCATCCCCAGCGCCATGATGATGATGTAGCTGTTCTGCAGGAACAGGTTGGTCAGGTTCACAGGCCGCATCAGCGTGCCGCCGGTCTGGATCTGGAAGAAGACCATGATGGCCACCAGCGCCAGCAACATGCCGTATTCGCGCATGTGGTGCCGCAGATAGGTCATGGCCGACCGGCTGTCCTGCGGTTTCGCGACATCCGCCATCAGTTGCCCTCCGCCACGCGGTCACCGGCCATGATGCTCTCCATGATCCGCTCCTGACTGGCCTCGGCGCGGTCGAACTCGCCGACGAAGGCCCCCTTGTTCATCACGTAGATCCGGTCGCAGATGCCCAGCAGCTCGGGCATCTCCGACGAGATCAGGATCACCCCGCGGCCCTGATCGGCCAGCGTGTTGATGATCGAATAGATCTCGAACTTCGCCCCCACGTCGATGCCGCGGGTCGGCTCGTCGAGGATCAGCACATCGGGATCGGTGAAGAGCCATTTCGCCAGCACCACCTTCTGCTGGTTGCCTCCCGAAAGGTTCACCACCCGCTGGAAGACCGTCGGCGTGCGGGTGTTCAGCTGGCTCTTGTAATCCTCGGCCACCCGCCGCTCGCGGTTGGCGTCGATCACCCCCCGACTGGAAACGCCGGGCAGGTTCGCCATCGAGGTGTTGCGCAGGATGGTCTCGTCCAGCACGAGTCCCAGCGCCTTGCGGTCCTCGGTGACATAGGCAAGCCCGGCATTGATCGCGGCGGGCACCGAGCTCAGATCCGCCGGCTTGCCGCCGATCGTCACCTCGCCACTGATCTTCGCGCCCCAGCTCCGCCCGAACAGGCTCATGGCGAATTCGGTCCGCCCCGCGCCCATCAGGCCGGCGATGCCCACCACCTCGCCGCGCCGGACGGTGAGGCTGCAATCGCGGATCACCTGCCGGTCCGAATGCAACGGGTGCCAGACCGACCAGTCCTTCACCTGCATCAGCACCTCGCCGATCCGCGGCTCGCGTGCCGGATAGCGATGCGCCATGTCGCGCCCCACCATGTCGCGGATGATCCGGTTCTCGGTGATCTCGCCCCGCTCCATCCCCGAGACGGTAGCCCCGTCGCGCAGCACGGTCAGCCGGTCGGCGACGCGGGAAATCTCGTTCAGCTTGTGGCTGATGAGGATCGAGGTGATCCCCTGCGCCTTGAACTCAAGGAGCAGCTCCAAGAGCGTGGCACTGTCGTTTTCCTGCAGCGCCGCCGTCGGCTCGTCGAGGATCAGGAGCTTCACCTTCTTCGACAGCGCCTTGGCGATCTCCACCAGCTGCTGCTTGCCCACCCCCAGCGTGTCGATCCGCGCCTGCGGGCTCTCGCGCAGGCCGACCTTGGCCAAGAGCGCCTCGGTGCGCTTCCAGGTCTCCTGCCAGTCGATCACGCCGCGCCGGGTGATCTCGTTGCCGAGATAGATGTTCTCGGCGATCGACAGGAGCGGCACCAGCGCCAGCTCCTGATGGATGATGATGATGCCCTTCGCCTCCGAGTCGTGGATGCCGGCGAAGCGGCATTCCTCGCCCTCGAACAGGATCGAGCCCTCGTAGCTGCCATGCGGATAGACGCCCGACAGCACCTTCATCAGCGTCGACTTGCCCGCCCCGTTCTCGCCCACCAGCGCATGGATCTCGCCGGGCACTACGCTCAGGGTCACGTTGTCCAGCGCCTTGACGCCGGGAAAGGTCTTGGTGATGCCGCGCATCTCGAGGATGGGGACCATGGTGCATTCCATTCGTCGAAGGCGGCCCCGTCCCGCGCGGGGGCGGGGCCTGCGCGCGTCACTTCAGGTCTTCGGCCTTGTGATAGCCCGAGTCGATCACGATCTGCTGGTAGTTGGTCGCATCGACCGACACCGGCTCTAGCAGGTAGGACGGCACCACCTTCACCCCGTTGTCATAGGTCTCGGTGTCGTTGATCTCCGGCTCGCCGCCCTGCAGCAGCGCATCGACCATGCCCACCGTCACCCGCGCCAGTTCGCGCGTGTCCTTGAACACCGTCGAATACTGCTCGCCCGCGATGATCGACTTGATCGACTGCAGCTCGGCGTCCTGACCCGAGACGATCGGCATCGCCAGATCGCCCGACCCGTAGCCCACGCCCTTCAGCGACGACAGGATGCCGATGGACAGCCCGTCATAGGGGCTGAGCGCGCCATGCAGCGCCTTGTCGGTGTAATTCGCCGACAGCAGGTTATCCATCCGCGCCTGCGCCACCGCGCCATCCCAGCGCAGCGTGCCGACCTGATCCATCCCCATCTGCCCGGAGGGGATGACGATGTCGCCCGCATCGATCATCGGCTGCAGCACCGACATGGCGCCGTCGTAGAAGAAGAAGGCGTTGTTGTCGTCGGGCGAGCCGCCGAAGAGCTCCACGTTCCACGGCTTCACATCCGGGAACCGCTCCTTCATCCCGTTCACGAGGCTCGTCGCCTGCTGCACGCCCACCTTGAAGTTGTCGAAGGTGGCGTAATAGTCGACGTTGCCAGAGTCGCGGATCAGCCGGTCATAGGCGATCACCTTGATGTCGGAGGCCGCGGCATTCTCCAGCGCGTTCGACAGCGTGGTGCCGTCGATGGCCGCGATCACCAGCACGTTGACGCCCTTGGTGATCATGTTCTCGATCTGGGCAAGCTGGTTCGGGATGTCGTCCTCGGCATATTGCAGGTCCGTGGCATAGCCCGCCGCGGTGAACTGCTCGACCATCGACTCGCCGTCCGAGATCCAGCGGGCCGAGGATTTGGTGGGCATCGCGATGCCGACGGTGCCCTTGTCCTGCGCCAGCGCAGGCGCCGCAGACACCGCGGCCCCAAGCGCAAGCGACGCCAGAACCGACGTGAAACTCTTCATGGTTGTCCTCCCCTGACGCTGGCTGCCGGCGGCTTCTCCTCCCGCGGCTCCAGTGCCTGTTGTCGCCGGACCATGCTGATCCGTAGCGGCAGAGTAGACGCGGGAAACCATACCGTGCAAATGTGATTTCGGATGATCTGCATATGGAAACCGGTATGTCTGCCCTCGCCGCCCGCCTGCACCTCAAGCACCTGCGGCTGATCGCGGCCATCGCCGAGCAGGGCCAGCTCTCGGTCGCCGCAGACCTCCTCGGCATGACCCAGCCCGCCGCCTCGCGCACTCTGGCCGAGGCCGAGGACCGGGTCGGCGCCGCGCTGTTCGAGCGGCATCCCAAGGGCATGCTGGTGACCGATATCGGCGAAAGCCTCGCCCGCCGCGCCCGCAACATCCTCGACGAGTTGAACGACGCCTCGGCCGAGGTGGACCGGCTGCGCTCCGGCCTCGGCGGCGTGGTGCGGATCGGCGCGGTGACCGGCGCCGCGGTCGGCTATGTCGCCCCGGCGATCCGCCACCTGCGCCGCAGCGCTCCCGAGGTGGAGCTGCATGTCGAGGTCTCGACCAGCGACACGCTGATGGCGGGGCTCCTGTCGCTCAGGCACGATATGATCCTCTCCCGCGTCCCGGTCGGCATGTCGCCCGGCGCGCTGACCCTTCGCCGGGCGCGCGGCGAGCAGGTCAGCATCGTCGCCAACATCGCCCACCCCGGCTTCGCCCGCCCGCCGGGCCTCGCCGATCTCGCCGACAACGACTGGGTGATCCAGGGCCCCGGCTCGCCGATCCGCCGCGCCATGGAGGAGGCCTTCCTCGCCCGCGGCGCGCCCCTGCCGCGCAATGTCATCAACACCTCCTCGCTCCTGATGGTGCTCGCCCTGCTGCAAGGCCCCGAGGCGGTGACCCCGGTCAGCCAGGAGGTCGCCGCCCTGCTGACCGCCGGCCACGCCAGCCTCGCGGTGCTGCCCTTGCAGGACCGGATCACGGTGGAGCCCTACTCGCTCATCACCCTGCGCGACCGCCGCCTCTCCCCCGCCGCCGCCCGCTGCCGCGACCTGCTGGCCGATCTGGTGGCCGCCGGCTGACTGTCGCGCCCCTTCCCCTTCATTTTCTGTCCAAAAATATCCCGCGGGGGTCCGGGGGCGCGAAGCCCCCGGCGGCCGACCACATTCCCGCCATTCCCCCTTTACGCACCCGCTTCCGCCAGCTAACGCTGCGTCATGCACTCCACCGACCGCATATTGCCGGGCGTCGCCCTGATGCTCGCCTTCTGCGTGCTGGCGCCGCTGCTCGATGTCTCGTCCAAGCTCGCCTCGGCGACGATCCCGGTGGGCCAGATCACCACGGCGCGGTTCTTGGTGCAGGCGGCGCTGATGCTGCCGGTGGTGCTGGTGATGCGGCTCGGCTGGCGCATGTCGCGCGGGCTCGCCGGGATGATCCTGCTGCGCGCGGTGTTCCTGATCCTGTCGACCTACAGCTTCGTCGCCGCGGTGCAGGTGATGCCGATCGCCGACGCGCTGGCCATCGCCTTCGTCGAGCCCTTCATCCTGCTGATCCTCGGCAAGCTCCTGTTCGGCGACGAGGTCGGGCCGCGCCGGATCGCCGCCAGCGTGGTCGGCTTCGGCGGTGCGCTGCTGGTGATCCAGCCCTCGCTCGCCGCCTTCGGCCTCGTGGCGCTCTGGCCGCTCGGCACCGCCTTCTTCTTCTCCTTCTACATGCTGGCCACCCGGCAGATCTCGCGCAGCATGCATCCGGTGACCATGCAGCTGCACACCTCGCTGGCCGGGCTGGTGATCCTGCTGCCGCTGATGCTGGCGGCCGACCTGCTGGCGATCCCGACGCTCGACCCGGTGATGCCGCGGGGGCTCGACTGGCTCTGGCTGTTCGGCGTCGGCTTCTGGGCGGCGCTGAGCCACATGTGCATGACCTATGCGCTGAAATTCGCGCCCTCCGCCACGCTGGCGCCGCTGCATTATCTCGAGATCGTGGCGGCGGTCGGCCTCGGCTACGCCGTCTTCGGCGATTTCCCCAATGCGATGACCTGGGCCGGGATCGGCGTCATCACCGGCTCCGGCCTCTACATCATCGCCCGCGAGCGCGCCGTGGCGCAGGGCCGCGTCCTCCCGGCGCCAGCGCGCTGAGCACCGCGTCGAGCCTGCGGCGCGGCAGCATCACCAGCATCCCCGGCCCGTCGAGGCAGAGCCGCACCTCCGGAGCCGAGACCTCGTTCGAGGTGCCGATCACCCCGTCGGGCGCGAAATCCAGCCCGTCGATCGGCCAGCGCAGCCCCTCGCTGCGCCCGGTGACCGGGGCCAGCGGGAACAGCGAGAAGCGCTCGCCCACCGCCATGCGCAGCCGCATCTCGGGCGGCGCCGCGAAGACCACATCCTCCGGCCCGATCAAGAGGCACAGCCGGTCCGCCCGCCGCACCAGCCCGTTCATCACCGCCAGCCCATGGTCGATCCGGGCCCCGGCGACCCCCAAGGCCAGCACGAAGGGCGCGTCGATGCTGCGCAGGCATTTGTCGAAGTCGGTGCTGTCCTGATCCGGCAGGTGATGCACCCGCTGCCCCAGCACCGCCCGTCCCGCCTCCGACAGCGAGTCGAGATCGCCGATCACCGCCTCCGGCACATGGCCCAGGGCCAGCGCCCGGTCGCCGCCGCCATCGGCCGCCACCAGCAGCGGCGCGCGGGCCAGGGCAAAGCGCAGGTCGCGGCGGGTCACGGGGCCGCCGGCGATCAGCGTCACCCCTCCGGAAGATTGGACAATCGGCTGATTCATGCAGATACTGTTCTTCATTAAGGTGGGTCGCCGAAGTCGGGCCACAATCAATCCTTCAAATTGCCCCTATCTGTCCATGGAAATGATCATGCGGCACATCAGCTTCCTCCGGGCCAAGGGCAGAAAAGCGAGCATTGGATGATCGGGGCCAGCAAGATCCTCACGGTGAGTTACGGCACCTTCTCCTGCACGTTGGAGGGGTTCGACGAGCCCTTCAACACGATGAAGGCCATCGCCGAGTATTTCCGCGACCTCGCCGCCGACGACCGCTACTTCGGGGCCGAGCCTCCGACGCCGGACGCCGCCATGCTGCACCGCATCGCCGAGCGCGAGATCCATCGCCGCGTCGACGCCCGGGTGGAGGAGAACGGCGTCACCCTTCGCGCCGCCGCCCGCCCGGAACGCGCCGCCCTCGCCGAGCCGCGGGAGGCTGGCCGCGGCCCGACTGCCGCCCCTACCGCCGCCCGGGAGATCGCCACCCGCCCAGAGCCCCTGCAGAGCACCGCCGCCACGCCGGACGACCCGACCCCGGAATCCGAGGCAGCCCCGGCGGCCACCCTGCCGTCCGAGGTCGAGCCGGCCCTGCAAGCCGGGGACCACGAGGCCGATCGAGCGGGGACCGTCGAGGAGACGCCGGGCCTCTCCCTTGAGGCCCCTGCCCTAGCCGACCTCACGCCGGACCCGCAGGCCCAGGAGCACGAGTCGTATCCTGCGATAGAGGGGAATGAGCTGTCGGACCTCGCCCCCGACGCCCCGGCCCGCGCCGAGCATGCGCTGGCCTCTCAGGCCCAGGGCACCGAGGCCGATCCTGCGGCGAATGTGGAAGACCTGCCCGACCTCGCGCTCGACGCCCTGGCCCACGCCGAGCCGGAGCCGATGCCGCCCGAGACCGTGGAGACCGAGGGGGCGGCGCCGGTCGAAGCCCTTGCCGAGGAATCGGTCGAAACGGGTGCCGAGGAACCGGAGGCGCCGGAGCCCCTCGCGAGAACCGCCCAGCCCGAGGAACACCCCGCCCTCGCCGAGATCCTGCAGCGCGCCCGCGCCCGGCTGGCGAGCCTCGGTCGGGAGGAGGCCCATCCCGAGCCCGCCCGTCCCGACGGCGCGGCGCGGCGGCAGCTGGCCGAGGCCGGCGGCGAGGCGGCGCTGGAGCGGATCCTGGAACAGACCGACAGCGAGATGCGCGGCGCGGAAAGCCGCCGCCGGCTCTCGGCGCTGCAGCACCTGAAGGCCGCGGTGGCCGCCACCGTGGCCGAACGGCTGAGCGGCGGCCGCGCCCCGGTGGAGAGCGCCACCCGCATCGATCCCTATCGCAGCGACCTGGCCCGCATCGTGCGGCCGCATCCGGGCCCGACCCCGGCCAATACCGGCGAACCTCCCGGCCCGCTGGTGCTGGTCTCGGAGCAGCGCATCGACCGGCCCGTCCCGGTGCAGACCGCCCAGCCCGCTCCCCAGCCCGCGACGCCACGGCCGGTGCCGCCGCTGATCCGGCCGCGCCGGGTCATCTCGGCCCGCCGCGCCGCCGGTAACCCGGATCAGGACGCCTGATCAGCGCTCGTCGGGCTTCTTCGCCTCGGGGTCGACCTGGCCGATGCCGGTGAACACCGCCTTGAACGGCAGGATCCAGAGGAAGCCGAGCAGCACGTAGATGATCAGCTCCAGCCAGAAGGGCGGGCGCTCCAGCAGGTTCACCAGCGTGACCGCCACCACGATATAGAGCGGCATCCCGACCAGCAGGATCAGCAGCGACAGACGGCGACGGGTCTTGTAGCTCAGAGCCATGCGGCCTCCTTTCAGGATGGACGGGCCGCAACGGCCCGTCCACGCAACCGGTCAGTCCTCGAAGGGGTCGGTGACCAGGATCGTGTCGTCGCGCTCGGGCGAGGTGGAGAGCAGCGCCACCGGGCAGCCGATCAGCTCCTCGATGCGGCGGACGTATTTCACCGCCGCCCCCGGCAGCTGCGCCCAGCTGCGCGCGCCGGCGGTGCTTTCAGACCAGCCTTCCATCTCTTCATAGACCGGCGTGCAGCGCGCTTGCTGGTCGGCGGCGGTCGGCAGATAGTCGAGCCGCACCCCGTCGAGATCATAGCCGACGCAGATCTTCAGCGTCTCGAACCCGTCGAGCACGTCGAGCTTGGTCAGCGCGATGCCCGACATGCCCGAGGTGGCGCAGGTCTGGCGTACCAGCACCGCATCGAACCAGCCGCAGCGCCGCTTGCGCCCCGTCACGGTGCCGAACTCATGCCCGCGCTCGCCCAGACGCTCGCCATCGGCATCCTTCAGCTCGGCCGGGAACGGGCCTTCGCCGACCCGGGTGGTATAGGCCTTCACGATGCCCAGCACGAAATCGATGGCCCCCGGCCCGATCCCGGTGCCGGTCGCCGCCTGCCCGGCGATCACGTTCGACGAGGTGACATAGGGATAGGTGCCGAAGTCGATGTCGAGCAGCGCGCCCTGCGCCCCCTCGAACAGGATGCGCTTGCCGGACTTGCGCGCCTCGGTCAGCACCTTCCACACCGGTTTGGCATAGGGCAGCACCTGCGGCGCGATCTCGCGCAGCTGCGCCAGCAGCGCGTCGCGGTCGATCGGCTCCATGCCGAGCCCGCGGCGCAGCGCGTCGTGATGCATCATCAGCCGGTCGACCCGCAGCGCCAGCGTCGCCTCGTCGGCGAGGTCTGCGACGCGGATCGCGCGGCGACCCACCTTGTCCTCATAGGCCGGGCCGATGCCGCGGCCGGTGGTGCCGATCTTGGCGACCGAATTCTGGCTCTCGCGCGCCCGATCGAGCTCGCCATGCAGCGGCAGGATCAGCGGCGCGTTCTCGGCCACCATCAGGTTCTCCGGCGTGATGTCGACGCCCTGCGCGCGCAGCTTGTCGATCTCCATCACCAGATGCCACGGGTCGAGCACCACGCCATTGCCGATCACGCTCAGCTTGCCGCCGCGCACGATTCCCGAGGGCAGCAGCGACAGCTTGTAGACCTTGCCGTCGATCACCAGCGTATGGCCCGCGTTGTGCCCGCCCTGGAAGCGCGCAATCACATCGGCACGCTCCGAGAGCCAGTCGACGATCTTGCCTTTTCCCTCGTCACCCCATTGGGCGCCCACGACGACGACATTGGCCATGTCTGATCCTTAGCTTGAGTAAAACCCGGCTCCCCTATAGACGCAGCCCCCCGCCGGTGAAACAGCTAAATCGTCGCCAAGGGCCGTGCTGCCCGCCTTGCCGGGCCGCGGATCGGGACGGAAAGCCGCGAAGGGCTTGCGGCCATCGGCGCTTGGTCCTAGATAGGCGCGTCAGTACCGGAAAGCCCTGCCCGCATGGAAAACGTCGTTCTCACCGTCCATCTCATCCTCGCGCTGCTGCTGGTCGGCATTGTGCTCGTGCAGCGCTCGGAAGGCGGTGGCCTCGGCATGGGCGGCGGCGGCGGTGGCGGCGCCATGTCGGGCCGCGCGGCGGCCAACGTCATGACCCGGCTGACTTGGATCCTCGCGGCGGCCTTCATCGGCACCTCGATCACCCTGACGATCTTCGCCGCCAGCGACTCGGCCGGCACCTCGGTCATCGACCAGATCGGCGGCTCGGCCCCGGCTCCGGCAACGCCCGAAGCGCCGCTAGGCACCGACCTGCTGCCGCCCGCGCCGACCAACGCCCCGCTGACCCCGCCGCGCGCCGATGATGCGGCCGCCCCGGCGACCGAAGCGCCTGCGACGACTACCGAAGCGCCCGCCGCACCGGCCACCGAGGCTCCGGCGACCGAAGCTCCGGCCACGGAAACCCCGGCGACCGAGACGCCTGCCCCGGCAGCGACCGAAGCTCCCGCCGTCGAGACCCCGGCAGAACTGGCCCCGGCCCCCGAAGCAGAAGCTCCGGCAGCGGCGCCTGCCGCTCCCGAGGCCGCCGCTCCGGCGACCGAGGCTCCGGCCACTGGCGCCGTCGTTCCGCCCGCTCCGGCGACCGGCGCGGGCAACTAAGCCCGCTTCCACTACCTTTTGATCGGCCTGCCAGAAGAACGACAGCATCTTGCGGTCGGGTTGCGGATCGCATTGCGATCGGTTATATCTCGACTCCCGTGATGATGCGATTCCGGCGACCGGATTGCAGCACTGAAACAGACATTCACGGGGGCCCCCACCGCATGGCACGATACGTTTTCATCACCGGCGGAGTTGTGTCCTCCCTGGGCAAGGGCCTCGCCTCCGCGGCCCTCGGCGCCCTCTTGCAGGCGCGCGGCTTCTCGGTCCGCCTGCGCAAGCTCGACCCCTACCTGAACGTCGATCCGGGCACGATGTCGCCCTTCGAGCATGGCGAGGTCTTCGTCACCGACGACGGCGCCGAGACAGACCTCGACCTCGGCCATTACGAGCGCTTCACCGGCGTCTCGGCCCGCAAGACAGATTCCGTCTCCTCCGGCCGGATCTACTCCAACGTGCTGGAGAAGGAGCGCCGCGGCGACTACCTCGGCAAAACCATCCAGGTCATTCCGCACGTCACCAACGAGATCAAGGACTTCCTCGCCGTCGGCGAGGATGAGGTCGATTTCATGCTCTGCGAGATCGGCGGCACCGTCGGCGACATCGAGGGCCTGCCCTTCTTCGAGGCGATCCGCCAGTTCGCCCAGGACAAGCCGCGCGGCCAGTGCATCTTCGTCCACCTGACGCTCCTGCCCTATGTCACCGCGAGCGGAGAGCTGAAGACCAAGCCCACCCAGCACTCGGTGAAGGAGCTGCGCTCCATCGGCATCGCCCCCGACGTGCTGCTGCTGCGCTCCGAACATCCGATCCCGGACAAGGAGCGCGAGAAGATCGCCCTGTTCTGCAACGTGCGGAAAGAGGCGGTCATCGCCGCCCCCGACCTCAAGACGATCTACGAGGCTCCGCTCGCCTATCACCGCGAGGGCTTCGACCAGGCCGTGCTCGACGCCTTCGGCATCTCTCCCTCGCCCAAGCCGAACCTCGCGCGCTGGGAAGACGTGATGGACCGGCTGACCCATGCCGAGGGCGAGGTCCGCGTCGCCATCGTCGGCAAGTACACCCAGCTGGAAGACGCCTACAAATCCATCGCCGAGGCGCTTACCCACGGCGGGATGGCCAACCGCACCCGGGTGAAGGCCGAATGGATCGACGCCGAGATCTTCGAGCGCGAGGACCCGAGCCCCTATCTGCAGGGCTTCCACGCCATCCTCGTCCCCGGCGGCTTCGGCGAGCGCGGCACCGAGGGCAAGATCCGCGCGGCGCAATATGCCCGCGAGAAGGGCATCCCCTATCTCGGCATCTGCCTCGGCATGCAGATGGCGGTGATCGAGGCGGCGCGCAACCTGGCGCATCTGACCGACGCGGGGTCGGAGGAATTCGACCACGAGGCCGGCAAGAAACGCTTCACCCCGGTGGTCTATCACCTGAAGGAATGGGTGCAGGGCAACCACGTCGTCGAGCGCAAGCACAGCGACGACAAGGGCGGCACCATGCGGCTCGGCGCCTATACCGCCGCGCTGACCCCCGGCTCACGCGTGGCCGAGGTTTACGGTGCGGTGGAGATCGAGGAACGCCACCGCCACCGCTACGAGGTGGACATCAAATATCGCGAGCAGCTGGAAACCTGCGGCCTCAGCTTCTCCGGCATGAGCCCCGACGGCCGCCTGCCCGAGATCGTCGAGATCAAGGACCATCCCTGGTTCATCGGCGTACAGTTCCACCCCGAACTGAAGTCGAAACCCTTCGCCCCCCACCCGCTGTTTGCCGATTTCGTCCGCGCCGCGGTCGAGGTGAGCCGGCTGGTCTGAGGCGGGTGGGGTGAAACCCCACCCCTACGCCGACCGGGCAAGCTCCCGTAGGGTGGGGTTTCACCCCACCCACCGCGCAACCCCCGCCAAATGAAAACGCGGCCGGCATCGCTGCCGACCGCGCTCACAACCCCATAAAACCCCGTCAGAACCCGAAGGTCACCCGGCGGGTCAGGCCGATGCGGACTCCGTACTGGTCCTCGTCCTGGGTGATCGGGCTGTCGGCCGCGTCGTTCTGCAGCCGGGTCCAGCTGGCCGCCGCCTCGATGCCCCAACTGTCGTTCAGCGCATAATTCGCCTCGACCTCGATCCCGGCGCCCAGCAGGCCGCCGCCGGCGTCGAAGGCGCTCAGGTCGCCGCCGCTGGCCACGGGCTCGGCCGCGCTCACCCCGAAATAGGTATCGGCGAACTTGCTGCTGCCCAGCTGCAGCCGCGGGCCGCCGCTCAGTGTCAGCCGGTCGCTCGGGCGGAAGATCAGGTTGCCGCCCAATTCGCCCACCAGCGACTCGTGCCCGACAACGCCATAGCGCATGTCGGCGAAGAGCTCGTAGTTGCGCGCCGTGTAGGACATGCCGAGCCCCAGCTCCAGCGCCCGCTCGACATCCTCGAGCCCGGTCAGCTCGTCATGATCGTCCGAGGAACGCTCGCCGATGTAGCGCAGCGAGCCGCGCAGGCCGAAGCCCTCGCGCAGCGCCGCCGGGTCGTTCGAGCCCAGCGCGAAGCCGCCCAGCCGCAGGGCGTTCAGCGAGAAGGCGAGGTCGGGCCGCGCCTCGTAATCGTCGGAGCCGAAATAGGCCGGTCCCATCGCCGCACCGCCGCGCAGGGTGAAGGCGAGGCCGTTGCGCGCCGGCGCCGGAACGGCGATTGGGGCCGCGACGACGGGCTCTTCCGCAACGGGGGTCGGGCCGCCTGCGAAGGCCGCCGTGCCCAGCGCTAGCGCCGCCGTGCAGAGGGGAGCGAGGATCAAGCGTTGCATGGAAGTCCTTCCGTTCGTCGACAATGCCACGGACCCGCGCTCAAGCGTGGCGCCCGTGCGAAGAAGGTACGCGGAAACCCCCGGTAATCAAGGGATCGGCCCGCATTGTTTCGCATGATCGGCGGCCCGCGGCCAATAGGTCACGCAACGCCCCGTAGGACGGGGTTCCACCCCACCCTGGCGCAACGGAAGGCGCGCAGCTTCCGGCGCAAGGTCCGACGGCGGTCGGCCCCTCCTCCCCCTTTCCCCGCGCCGCCGGCTCGTGCTACCCCTGCCCGACCGAAGGAGCCTGCGCATGAAAAAGCAGATCATCTGCATCAACTGGGGTACGCGCTACGGGCCGCGCTTCATCAACCGGCTCTATGCCATGGTGGCGCGCAACATCACGCCGCCCTTCTCCTTCACCTGTTTTACCGACAGTGATCAGGGCGTGCGGCCCGAGGTCGATTGCCAGCCGCTGCCGCCGCTCGATTTCGTGATGCCGAAGAACACCAAGGGCAAATGGCCCAAGGCCCGGCTCTGGAGCAAGACGCTTGGCACGCTGACCGGGCCGGTGCTGTTTCTCGACCTCGATCTGGTGATCACCGGAAATCTGGACGAGTTCTTCAGCTACGGTGATCCCGATCAGGTGATCCTCGCCCGCAACCCGGCCAAGCCCTTCGAGCGGGTCGGCCAGACCTCGGTCTTCCGCTTTCCGGTCGGCAAGCTTTACCCCCTGCAGGAACGCTTCCTCGCCGATCCGCAGGCGGTGGCCGACGAATACCGCTACGAGCAGCGCTTCGTCACCCGCAACGCGCCGGGCGGGGTGGAGCTGTTTCCGCACCGCTGGGTGCAGCATTTCCGCTACCAGTGCATGCCGACCTTCCCGCTGAATCTGGCGCTGGAGCCTCGGTTGCCCGAAGGCACCAAGATCGTCATCTTCCCCGGCGGCGTACTGCCGGAACACGCGATCCGCGGCGGCTGGGCCGGGCGCGAGGGATGGAGTTTGGGTCAGCATCTGCGCGGCGTGACCGAGCGGCACGAGGACGGCTCGCGCTGGCGCTACCTGCGGCACTACATCAAGCCGACCAAATGGGTCGAGGATGTCTGGCATGAATGAGGCGGCGACGGCTGCACGGGCCGTGCATGCGCCGTGCATCGGTCGTGCATCGTCGATCTAACGGAGAACGGGGCGGATGCTCTCCTATCAACATCTCTACCACGCGGGCAATCTCGCGGATGTCCACAAGCATGCGCTGCTCTGCGTCATGCTCGATTACCTGACGCAGAAGGACAAGCCGGTCAGCTATATCGAGACCCATGCCGGTCGCGGGCTCTACGATCTGGCCGCGCCCGAAGCGGTGAAGACCGGCGAGGCGGCGCAGGGGATTTCCGTTCTGGAACAGGCCTTTGCCAAGGATCACCCCTACCGGCGGCGCCTATCCGAAGTCCGCGCCCAGCATGGGCCCGAGGCCTATCCCGGCTCGCCGCTCCTCGCAGCCCTGTCGCTGCGCGAGACCGACACGCTGCATCTGGCGGAGCTGCATCCTCAGGAACACCAGATGCTGACGCGCAACCTGCTGCCCTGGGGCGCGCATATCCATCAGGCGGACGGCTTCCAGCAGGCCCTTGCCCTGACGCCCCCCACCCCGCGCCGGGGGCTGATGCTGATCGACCCGAGCTTCGAGGTGAAGGCCGATTACACCAACATTCCCAAGCACATGGCTGCGCTGAACCGCAAGTGGAATGTGGGCGTCATCGCGCTCTGGTATCCGCTGCTCCCCAATGCCCCGCATCGCGCGATGCTGGAAGCGCTGGAGCAGCAGTTCCCCGAAGCCCTGCGCCACGAGGTCCGCTTCCCCCCGGTGCGCGATGGGCACGGGCTGGTGGGCTCGGGCATGTTCATCGTCAACGCGCCCTGGGGCACGGAGGCCGAAGCGAAGGAATTGACGCGCATCTTCAACGGCTTGTCGCGCTGATCGCCGGAAAGACGATCCCCGTTGGCAGGCGCGCGCGACCGACCTATATAAGGCGGATGTTCGACGCATTGATCCGCCGCCTCACGGCGCCCGCCCCCAACCGTCTGCCCGAACCCGAGGCGGATCTTGCCCTTGCGGCGCTGCTCGTGCGGATCGCGCGGGCCGACGGCCATTATGCCGAGGCCGAGATCGACCGCATCGACAAGGTGCTGATCGCGCGGCACGGCCTGTCGCCCTTCGAGGCGGCGAAACTGCGGCGCGAGGCCGAGGCCTTCGAGGCCGAGGCCCCCGACACCGTCCGCTTCACCCGCGCCCTGAAGGACGCGGTGGCGGTGGACGACCGCGCCTCGGTGATGCAGGCGCTCTGGGCCGTGGCGCTGGCCGATGGCGGGCGCGACGACGAGGAGGATCAGGTGCTGCGGCTGGTGTCGAACCTGCTGGGGCTCACCGATCAGGAGTCGGCCTTGGCGCGACAGCGGGCGGAGCGGCGGGAGTGACCGCCTCCCTGCCGATGTACGACCGGGCCGAGACGGCGGCGGCCAATGACCGGCTCTGGGCCGGCATCCGCGACCGCCTGCGCCAGGCCGGGATCGACGCCCCCGAAGCGCTGAACCGCGACCTGCCCGAGATGATGCCGCACTGGCTCTCGCCGGATCTGGTCTTCTCGCAGACCTGCGGCTTTCCCTATCGCGCCAAGCTCCACCACCATGTCACGCTGGTCGGAACCCCCGACTACGGGCTCGAGGGCTGCCCGCCCGGCCATTACCACTCGGTCTTCGTGGCGCGGCGGGACGATCCGCGCGAGGGGTTGCAGGCCTTCGACGGCGCGCGTTTCGCCTATAACGACGGGCTGTCGCAATCCGGTTGGGCGGCGCCGCAGGTCCATGCCGAAGGGTTGGGGATCTCGCTGCCCGCCAGCCTGTGCAGCGGCGGGCACCGGCAGTCTGCCCATGCCGTGCTGGAGGGCGCGGCCGATCTGGCGGCGCTGGACGCCGTTACCTGGCGGATGCTGGGCCGCTGGGAGCCGGAAATGGCCGGGCTGCGGGTGATCGCGCACACCGAGCCGACGCCGGGCCTGCCGTTCATCACCGCCGCCGCCCGCTCGGCCGATGTGGTCTTCGCCGCCGCCGAAGCGGCGATCGAGGCGCTGTCGCCGGAGGACCGCGATGCGCTCGGGCTGCGGGGGCTGGTGCGCATCTCGCCCGAAACCTATCTCGCCGTGCCCAACCCGGCGGCGGTTGCGCCGGAACCGCCCATCAATTGAGCAACTGCCCCCTGTGACCACCAGAATGCCCGTTGCATTGGCGCCCGAATTGCGCCCTACTCCGAGCTGTGACCAAGGAACAAGCGAGTAACCGTGACCGCCCGACCAAGCCCAGACAGCCGGACGACCGCCCCCCCCGTCGCTGCCCCCGTCATCGAAATCCGCAACCTCCACAAAAGCTATGGCAGCCTTGAGGTGTTGAAGGGAGTCGACATGGCGGCGCCCCGGGGCCATGTCGTGTCGCTGATCGGCTCCTCCGGGTCGGGCAAGTCGACGCTGCTGCGCTGCTGCAACCTGCTGGAGGACAGCCAAGAGGGCGACATCCTGTTCGAGGGCGAAAGCGTGCGCTGGAAGGGCGAAGGCCTCAACCGCCACCCCGCCGACCGCGCCCAGGTGATCCGGATCCGCACCAATCTGTCGATGGTGTTCCAGCAGTTCAACCTCTGGTCCCACATGACCATCCTGCAGAACGTGATGGAGGCGCCGGTCACCGTGCTCGGCCGCCCGCGCGACGAGGTGGAGGCCGCGGCCCGCAAGTATCTCGACAAGGTCGGCATCGGCGAGAAATGCGACGCCTATCCGGCCATGCTCTCGGGCGGCCAGCAGCAGCGCGCGGCCATCGCCCGCGCGCTCTGCATGGAGCCGCGCGCTCTCCTGTTCGACGAGCCGACCTCGGCGCTCGACCCCGAGCTGGAGCAGGAGGTGGTGCGCGTCATCAAGGCGCTGGCCGAGGAAGGCCGCACCATGCTGCTGGTCACCCATGACATGCGCCTTGCCGCCGACGTGTCGGACCACGTCGTCTTCCTGCATCAGGGCAGGATCGAGGAAGAGGGCCCGCCGGACGTGCTGTTCGGCTCGCCGAAGACCGACCGCCTGCGGCAGTTCCTCTCCGCCACCGCCTGACAACCACCCAAAAAAGCCAACCGGGAGTACCCTATGACCAAGCTGATCCTGACCACCGCCCTTCTCGCGCTGACCGCGGGCGGCGCCTTCGCCCAGCAGACCGTGCGCATGGGCACCGAGGGCGCCTACCCTCCCTACAACTTCATCAATGACGCCGGCGAGGTCGACGGGTTCGAGCGTGAGGTCGGCGACGAGCTGTGCAAGCGGGCCGAGCTCACCTGCGAGTGGGTCACCACCGACTGGGACAGCATCATCCCCAACCTGCAGTCCGGCAACTACGACACGATCATCGCGGGGATGAGCATCACCGAAGAGCGCGACAAGGTGCTGGACTTCACCCAGAACTACTTCCCGCCGGCGGTCTCGGCCTATGCCGCGCTGACCGCGGATGCGGATGTGAAATCGGGCGTCGTCTCGGCGCAGGTCGGCACCATCCAGGCGGCGCATGTCGCTGAATCGGGCGCGACCGTGCTGGAATTCGCCACGCCGGATGAAAGCGTCGCCGCGGTGCGCAACGGCGAGGCCGACGCGGTCTTCGCCGACAAGGACTACCTCGTGCCGATCGTCGATGAATCCAACGGTGAATTCTCCTGGGCCGGCGAGGACGTCCAGCTCGGCGGCGGCATCGGCATCGGCATGCGCGAGAGCGACACCGAGCTGCGGGCCAAGTTCGACGCGGCGATCCAGACCATGAAGGATGACGGCACGCTGAACACGCTGATCACCAAGTGGTTCGGCCCCGAAGCCCAGACCTTCTGAAGGAGCGGGCGTCGGGACCGCAGGGCCCCGACGCCCAGACACCATGTTCACAAGCTGCGCCGATCCGGCGACCCTCGAAGGCTTGAGCTGGCTGCTGTGCTATCTGGTCACAGGCAAGCAGATCGCCTTCTATTGGTCCTTCCTCACCGTGCTGACCCTGCTGGCGGTCACCGCGCCCACGGCGCTGGCCTTCGGCTTCGTCGGGGCGATGGCCTCGCGCTCGTCGCTGGCGCCGGTCAGCCTGATCGGGCGCGGCTATACCGCCATGGTGCGCGGCATCCCCGACATCGTCTTCTTCCTGTTCTTCGTCATCGCCCTTGATCAGGGCATCGAGTGGCTCACCCACCAGATCCGCTGCCCCGACTGGACCGAGCCGGTGCGTCAGGGGCTGGAGTTCCGCGTCTGCCCCGAGGCCAAGGTGCCGCCGGGCCACGCGCCGCAGGTCGTCCACCAGATTTACGGCTTCGCCCTCGCCGTCGTCACCTTCGCGCTGGTCTTCGGCGCCTTCGCCGCCAATGTGCTGCTAGGCGCCATGCAGGCCGTGCCGCGGGCGCAGCTCGAGACCGCCGAGAGCTACGGCATGACACCGCGCCAGGTGTTCCGCCGCATCCTGGTGCCGCAGATGTGGGTCTATGCCCTGCCCGGTCTGTCGAACCTGTGGATGATCCTCATCAAGGCGACGCCGCTTCTGTTCCTGCTCGGCGTGCAGGACATCGTCTATTGGGCGCGCGAGCTTGGCGGGGCCAAGACCTCGGCCTATGCCTTCCCCCATCCCGACTGGCGGCTCTACTACTTCCTCGTGCTGCTGGTCTTCTACCTCTGCATGACCCGCGTCTCCGAGATCGTGCTGGCCCGCGTGGCGCAGCGGCTGAGCTTCGGTCAGGCCACCGCCGCGGGTGAAGCGCAACGGAAGGCCGCCGCATGAGCTGCTGGGAAACGATCGGCCAATACGCCTTCCGCAGCCTCGGCCATGGCGAGCGGCTGCTGCCGCGCAGCGATTTCACCCTGTGTCAGCAGTTCACCCTGATCGGTTCGGGGATGATCTGGAACATCTACTTCGGGCTTCTGTCGCTGGTGGCGGGGTTCTTCTTCGCCAATGCGCTGGCGATGGCCAAGGCCAGCCGCCACGCCTGGCTGCGCAAGCCCGCCGAATGGTTCATCTTCGTCTTCCGCGGCTCGCCGCTCTTCATCCAGTTCTTCCTCGCCTACGAGGCGCTGGTGATGCTGCCGCGCGCGGGCATCGTGCTCTGGGGCCTCACGGTCGAGACCTCGTGGCTGACGAAGGCCTGGGCGGGGGCACTCATCGTGCTCTTCCTCAACACCGCCGCCTATTCGGCCGAGATCTTCTACGGCGCCTTGCGTTCCATCCCCAAGGGTGATCTGGAGGCCGCCGACGCCTATGGCCTATCGGGCTGGGCCAAGTTCCGCCGGGTGCAATGGCCGACTATGCTGCGCCTCGCCTGGCCCGCCTATACCAACGAGGCGATCTTCCTGTTCCACGCCACCACGCTGGTGTTCTTTTCCGGATTTCCGGCCTTCCAGCAGCGGGGCGATGCACTCTACTATGCGAACTACTTCGCCGACAAGACGTTCAACCCCTTCGTGCCTTATCCCATCGTGGCCTTCTACTTCATCTGTCTGACACTTCTGGTCATCTGGCTGTTCGGGGTCGTGAACACACGGCTCAACCGGCATCTGCCGGCAAACACAAGGTCGCGCATCAGGCTGCGACCGCAGATCATCAGGTGAGAGTATGAAAGACTGGCTGAGAAAGCATCCCGAGGTGCGCACCATCCGTGTGGCGGCCGCAGATCTGAACGGTCAGGCCCGCGGCAAGCGCATCCCCGCGCGCTTTGCCGACAAGGTGGTGAAGGAGGGCACGCGTTTTCCCTTCTCGGTGCTGAACCTCGACATCTGGGGCGAGGATATCGACAACAGCCCGCTGGTCTTCGAGGAAGGCGATGCCGACGGCATCCTGAAGCCGACCGAGCGCGGCTTCATGCCGATGCCCTGGCTCGAGGCGCCGACGGCGCTGCTGCCGATCTGGATGTTCCGCGAGGATGGCCGACCCTATGACGGCGATCCGCGCCACGCGCTGCGCGCCGTGGTGCAGCGCTACAAGGACCGCGGCCTGACACCGGTCTGCGCGGTGGAGCTGGAGTTCTTCCTGATCGACGACAGCGGCAAGACGCTGCAGGTGCCGCCCTCCCCCCGCTCGGGCAAGCGGCGCAAGGCGTCGGAGACGCTGTCGATCCGGGCGCTCGACGCTTTCGATACGTTCTTCACCGATCTCTACGACGCCTGCGAGGCGATGGACATTCCGGCCGACACCTCCACCTCCGAGACCGGCCTCGGCCAGTTCGAGGTGAACCTGATGCATTGCGACGACGCGCTGCGCGCCGCCGACGATGCCTGGCTGTTCAAGATGCTGGTCAAGGGCCTCGCCCGCCGCCACGGCTTCGCAGCGAGCTTCATGGCCAAGCCCTATCCGGAATATTCCGGCTCGGGGCTGCATGTGCATTTCTCGGTGCTGGATGCCAAGGGCGACAACATCTTCGACTCGGGCGGGCCCAAGGGCACGGCGGCGATGCGGCATGCGGTGGCGGGTTGCCTGAACGCGATGCACGACTCGACGCTGGTCTTCGCACCCCATGCCAACAGCTACGAGCGGCTGGTGCCGGGGATGCATGCGCCGACGGCGATCTCCTGGGGCTACGAGAACCGCACCTCGGCGGTGCGCATCCCGGCGGGCAATCCGCAGGCGCGGCGGATCGAGCATCGCGTGGCAGGCGGCGACGTGAACCCCTATCTCCTGCTCGCCACCATCCTGGGCGCCGCGCTGACCGGCATCGAGGATGGCGACGAGCCGCCCGCCGCGGTGATGGGCAACGCCTATGCGCTGGAAAACCTGCCGCATATCCCGGCGACCTGGGACGACGCGATCGGGGCCTTCGAGAATTCCGCCGTGCTGCCGCGCATCCTGCCGCGCGAGCTGATCCGCAACTATGTGCTGACCAAGCGTCAGGAAGCGCATTACATTGCGGAGCTGAGCCCGGAAGAGCAGGTCGAGCTCTATCTCGACACCGTCTGACCTCTTGCCCGCCCCCGCTTTGTGGGGGTAGGCTCTCGGCCAAACCCAAACGGACATTTCATGCTGATCGGCATCCTGCAAACCGGCCTCGCGCCCGACAACCTGTCGGGCGAGATGGGCGATTATCCCGACATGTTCGCCCGTCTGCTCGACGGGCATGGCTTCACCTTCCGCACCTACCGCGTGGTCGACATGGAGTTTCCCGCCGACGTGCAGGACTGCGACGGCTGGCTCCTGACCGGCTCGCGCCACGGCGCCTACGAGGATCACCCCTTCATCCCGCCGCTGGAGGCGTTCATCCGCCGCGCCTATGCGGCGCATGTGCCGATGGTGGGGATCTGCTTCGGTCACCAGATCATCGCCCAGGCGCTTGGCGGCAAGGTCGAGAAATACAAGGGCGGATGGTCGGTCGGCCCGACCGACTACGACTTCGACGGCGAGACGCTGACGCTGAACGCCTGGCACCAGGACCAGGTGACCGAACTGCCAGACAGCGCGACCGTCATCGCCCGCAACGACTTCTGCGAGAACGCCGCCCTCGTCTATGACGACCGCGCCTTCACCGTGCAGGCCCATCCCGAGTTCCGCGACGAGTTCGTCGACGGGCTGATGCGGACCCGCGGCAAGGGCGTGGTGCCGGAAGACCGGATGGAGGCCGCGACCGCCCGGCTCGGCACGAAGCTCGACGCGCCGACCATCTCCGACCGCATCGCCGATTTCTTCAAGCGCCCGCGCGCCCAACACCCCAGAGAGTGACCCATGTCCGACTGGACCAGCAAGATGCCCGAAGCCGCCCGCGACTACATCGCGGGGCGCCGTGTCGACGAGGTGGAGTGTATCGTCTCCGACATTGCCGGCGTCGCCCGGGGCAAGGCGATGCCTGCCTCGAAATTCGGCAGGCAGATCAGCTTCTTCCTGCCGAACTCGATCTTCCTGCAGACCATCACCGGCGAATGGGCCGACAACCCCTCGGGCGCCTTCACCGAGCCCGACATGATCCTCGTGCCGGATTTCTCCACCGCCACCGCCGCGCCCTGGACGGCGGATGTGACGCTGCAGGTGATCCACGACGCCGAAGACCAGCAGGGCCGCCCGGTGCCGACCGCGCCGCGCAACGTGCTGCGCCGGGTGGTTGAGCTCTACAACGCCGAAGGTTGGCAGCCGATCGTCGCGCCGGAGATGGAGTTCTTCCTCACCGCGCGCAACCTCGATCCCAACATGCCGGTCATGCCGCCGATGGGCCGCTCCGGTCGGCGCGCAGCGGGCAAGCAGGCCTATTCGATGAGCGCGGTCGATGAATACGGCAAGGTGATCGACGACATCTACGACTTCGCCGAAGCGCAGGGCTTCGAGATCGACGGCATCCTGCAGGAGGGCGGCGCGGGTCAGGTGGAGATCAACCTCGCGCATGGCGACCCGGTGAAGCTCGCGGACGAGATCTTCTTCTTCAAGCGGCTGATCCGCGAGGCGGCGCTGCGGCACGACTGTTTCGCCACCTTCATGGCGAAGCCGATCGAGGGCGAGCCGGGCTCGGCCATGCATATCCATCACTCGGTGGTGGATGCGAAGACCGGCCGCAACATCTTCTCGGACAAGAAGGGCGGCGAGACCGAGGCCTTCCTGCATTTCATCGCCGGGATGCAGAACCACCTGCCCGGCGCCATCGCGCTGCTGGCGCCCTACGTCAACAGCTACCGCCGCTACGTCCCCGACTTCGCCGCGCCGATCAACCTCGAATGGGGCCGCGACAACCGCACGACCGGGCTGCGCATCCCGATCTCGGGGCCGGAAGCGCGGCGGCTGGAGAACCGGCTGGCGGGGATGGATTGCAACCCCTACCTCGGCCTCGCGGCCTCGCTGGCCTGCGGCTATCTGGGGCTGAAGGAGGGCAAGACGCCCCGCCCGGAATGCACCGGCGACGCCTACATGTCCGAGACCGATCTGCCGTACAATCTGGGCGACGCGCTCGACCTGCTGGAAGAGAACACCGCGCTGCAGGACGTGCTGGGGCCGGAGTTCTGCCGGGTCTACGATTCGGTGAAGCGCAACGAATACAAGGAGTTCCTGCAGGTCATCAGCCCGTGGGAGCGCGAGCATCTGTTGCTGAACGTATGAACCTGCTCTACGCCAACGACCGCCCCGGCGAATACCCGGCCTCGTGGTATGCCGCGACCGCCACGCCGCTCGCCGCCTTCCCGCCCCTGCAGGGCGAGGCGGCAGCCGATGTCTGCGTGGTGGGCGGCGGCTATACCGGGCTGTCGGCGGCGCTGCATCTGGCGCAGCGTGGCTTCTCTGTCGTGCTGCTCGAGGCGCACCGGATGGGCTTCGGCGCCTCCGGGCGCAATGGCGGGCAGGTCGGATCGGGGCAGCGGCTGGAGCAGGACGATCTGGAGCAGATCGCCGGGCGCGAGGACGCGCGGCGGCTCTGGGATCTGGGGGAGGAGGCCAAGGCCCTCGTCCGCGCATTGATCGCCGATCACGCCATGCCCGTCACCTTCCACCCCGGCATCGCCCACGCCTGCTGGCACGAGCGCGAGGTGGCCCATGCCGAGGCCAATGCCGAAAAGCTGGCGCGGGACTATGGCTATACCGGGATCGAGGTGCTGGACCGCAAGGCGATCCGCGCGCTGATCGGGTCGGAGGCCTACAAGGGTGGCGATCTCGACCGCGGCGCCGGACATCTGCACCCGCTCAACTTCGCGCTGGGGCTGGCCGCCGCCTGCGCCGGCGCCGGCGTGCGGTTGCATGAACGAAGCGCCGTGACGCGGATCGAGGACGGGCCGCAGCCGGTCGTGCACACCGATCAGGGCCATGTACGGGCGCGCCATGTCATCCTCGCCTGCAACGGCTATCTCGGCGGGCTGGAGCCGCAGGTGGCGGCCAAGGTCATGCCGATCAACAATTTCATCGTGGCGACCGAGCCTCTGGGCGAGCGCGCCAAGGAGATCCTGTCGCAGCCCATCGCGGTGGCCGACACCAAGTTCGTGGTGAACTACTGGCGGCTCTCCGAGGACAACCGCCTGCTCTTCGGCGGCGGCGAAAGCTATGGCTATCGCTTCCCCGACATCATCAAGACCGTCTCGAAGCCGATGCTGCAGGTCTATCCGCAGCTGAAAGGCACGAAGATCACCCACGCCTGGGGCGGGACGCTGGCGATCACCCTGAACCGCCTGCCCTGCTTCACCCGGCCCCGGCCCAACGTGCTGTCGGCCTCGGGCTATTCCGGGCATGGCCTGGCGATGGCGACGATGGCGGGCAAGGTTATGGCGGAGGCGGTGGCCGGACAGGCCGAGCGGTTCGACCTGATGGCCAGCCTGCCCCAGCCGCGCTTCCCGGGCGGGGCGGCGCTGCGCTGGCCGCTTCTGGTGCTGGCGATGACCTGGTATTCGATGCGCGACAGGCTGGGGCGCTGAGCCCCACTTCTGCGCAAGGCTGCACATCAGCCTTGCGTGGCGGAGGGTGGTAAAGCCTCCTCCGAAAGGTCATGTCCTTGGCCACACCTTCATTCCAAGGACGTATCCCATGACCACCATCCTGCGCCTCGAAAGCTCCATCAAGGGCGAAGCCGCCGTCTCCCGCAAGCTGACCGACCGGATCATCGCCCGGCTGACCGCCGCCCATCCCGAGGCGACGGTCATCACCCGCGACCTGTCCAAGGGCCTGTCGCACATCAACGGCGCCTGGCTGGGCGCGGTCTACACCCCCGCCGAAGCCCGTGACAGCGACCAGCAGACCATCGCCGCCACCGCCGACGAGCTGCTCGACGAGGTGAAGGCCGCCGACACGCTGGTCATCGCCCTGCCGGTCTACAACTTCGGCGTCCCGGCGCATCTGAAGGCCTGGATCGACAACATCGCGCGCAAGGGCGAGAGCTTCACCTATACCGAGAACGGCCCGATCGGCCTGCTGACCGGCAAGCGCGCCATCGTCGCCTTCACCTCGGACGGCACCAAGATGGGCTCCGAGCTCGACCACGCCTCGGGCTACCTGCGCCAGATCCTCGGCTTCTTCGGCATCACCGATGTCGATTTCGTCGCCGCCGACCAGATCGTCTTCGGCCCGGAAGCCGCGATGGCCAAGGCCGAGGCCGAGATCGACGCGCTGGCCGCCTGATCCGCTTCCGCCCGCCTCTGGCGGCATCTCTCCCGAGCCCCGTTCCCGGCAGATCGCCCGGAGCGGGGCTTTCTGCCCTTCAAACTGCCGGACAATGCTGCATTCTGCCCGGGCGACCCGCGAGCCGAGTTGAACCGGACGGGCCGCCCGGATAGCGTGGCGCACAACCGTAACCGTAAGAGGATCTCTATCATGCGTGACGACGCACCGAACTCGTGGGAATCGCGCGCCGATACCTATTCGCTCTACGGCTTCACCGACCTGCCCTCCGTCGAGCAGCGCGGCGCCGTGGTGCTGACCCATGGCAAGGGGCCCTACGTTTACGACGTGCATGGCCGCAGCTATCTCGACGCCAACTCGGGTCTGTGGAACATGGTGGCGGGCTTCGACCATCCGGGTCTGACCGAAGCCGCCAAGGCGCAATATGACAAGTTCCCCGGCTATCACGCCTTCTTCGGGCGGATGTCGGACCAGACGGTGATGCTGTCGGAAAAGCTGGTCGAGGTCTCGCCCTTCGACCGCGGTCGGGTGTTCTACACCAACTCGGGGTCGGAAGCGAACGACACGATGGTCAAGATGCTGTGGTTCCTCGGCCTTGCCGAAGGCAAGCCGCAGCGCCGCAAGATCATCACCCGGATCAACAGCTATCACGGCGTGACGGCGGTCTCGGCCTCGATGACCGGCAAGCCCTACAACTCGGTCTTCGGCCTGCCGCTGCCGGGCTTCATCCATGTCGGCTGCCCGCATTACTGGCGCTTCGGCAAGGACGGCGAGAGCGAGGAGCAGTTCACCGCCCGCATGGCCGCAGAGCTGGAAGCGACGATCATCAAGGAAGGCCCCGACACCATCGCGGGCTTTTTCGCCGAGCCGGTGATGGGTGCGGGCGGGGTGATCCCGCCGTCCAAGGGCTATTTCCAGGCGATCCAGCCGGTGCTGAAGCGCTACGGCATCCCGCTGATCTCGGATGAGGTCATCACCGGCTTCGGGCGCACCGGCAACACCTGGGGCTGCGAGACCTACGGCTTCATGCCCGACGCGATCATCTCGTCGAAGAACATCACTGCGGGCTTCTTCCCGATGGGCGCGGTGATCCTCGGGCCGGAGCTCGCCGACCGGATCCAGGCGGCGGCGGAAGCCATCGAGGAATTCCCGCACGGCTTCACCGCCTCGGGTCACCCGGTCGGCTGCGCCATCGCGCTGAAGGCGATCGACGTTGTGATGAACGAGGGTCTGGCCGAGAACGTGAAGAGCCTGACGCCGAAGTTCGAGGCCGGGCTGTCCTATCTGGCGGAGAACCCCAACATCGGCGAATGGCGCGGCAAGGGCCTGATGGGCGCCTTGGAAGCGGTGAAGGACAAGGCCACCAAGACCCCCTTCCCCGGCACGCTGTCGGTGTCGGAGCGGATCGCCAACACCTGCACCGATCACGGGCTGATCTGCCGTCCGCTGGGTCAGGCCATCGTGCTCTGCCCGCCGTTCATCATGACGGAAGGCCAGATGGACGAGATGTTCAACAAGCTGGGCGAAGCGCTGAAGAAGGTCTTCGCCGAAGTCGCCTGAACGACAAAGCGGGCGCCCATCGGGCGCCCGCTGACTTTCCGACCGCCGATGCCGTCAGAGCTTGGCGAGTTTCTTCTGCAGCTCGGCCAGCTGCTTCTTGATCTGCGCCAGCTCCTCGGTATTGGCCGGATCGACCGGGCCTTCGTCCTTCGAGCCCATGTTGGCGCTCCAGCCGGGGATGGCCATCATCGTCTTCATGAAGGCCTCCTGCTGCTTCCTCATCGCCTCGAAGCCCGGCATCGCCGTCATCGGGTTGGGGATGGAGGTGAGGTTCTCCATCATCTTGGTCTGCCCGGTCCGGAGCATCTCGAAGGACGCGGCGAGGAATTGCGGCACGACCGATTGCACCTCGGTGGTGTAGCTGCGCACCAGATCGGTGAGCACGCCCAACGGCAGGACGTTGTCGCCCTTGCTCTCGTGCTCGGCCACGATCTGCAGCAGATATTGCCGCGTCAGGTCATCGCCGGACTTGAGGTCGATGATCTGCACCTCGCGACCGGCCCGGATGAAACCCGCGATGTCTTCCAGCGTGACGTAGTCGCTGGTCTCGGTGTTGTAGAGACGGCGGCTGGCGTAACGCTTGATCAGAAGCGGCTTCTCGGTCTCGGACATCGACAGTTCCTCTTATGCGCCTGCGGAAAAGGTTAGGGCAGCGCGGCATAAAAAGAAAGGGCGGGCTTTTGGCCCGCCCCCGCATCCTGCTCCGGGAGGAAAGATCAGGACGCTCTGGTATTTCAGCGCGCCGGGGTCGTCACTTTTTTCGCGGCCGTGGTCACGTCGGTCGTGGCCTTCTTCACCGCGGCGGTCGCGTCTTCCGACATGTCCTTGCCGGCGGCCAGCATCAGCTCGACGGTTTCCATCTGCACCTTCTTCGCCACTTCGGCGAAGGCGGCCATGTTCTCGGCGGCCATCTCGGCGGCGGCCGAGGCGAAGTCGGTCGCGGCCTTGGTGTATTCGGTCGGCTCGGTCTTGGCCTTCGACATGTCGCCGAACTTGGCGATCGTGTCCTTGGCCCATTTCGAGGTGATCTCGGTCGACTTCTCGGCGGCTTCGAGGGCCACTTTCGACAGTTTCTCGGTCATCGCGGCCTGGGTCTTGAACGCGTTCTGGAAAGCGCTCGAGTCGACCGGGAAGGAGGCCATCATGTCCTGCATGACTTTGGTGAGATCCGGGGTCTTCGTCATGTGCCTTGCTCCTGCAATCGGGCTCCATGCCCGCGTTTCCTGATGACCAAGATATAAATGCTGCAGTGCAGAAAATCAAGTATTATTCTGCACTGCAGCATTTCGCCATGGACCGGACCCGCCGTGAGCTTTAGACAGGAACATCAACCGATTGCCGCAACGCCTCCCGCTGCGCCGCGGACAGCACATAGGTGCCGGGGGCCGGCGCGAGCACCGGATGCTTCGAATCACCCAAGCCCCGCGCCTTGATCCGCTTGCCCGAGCGTTCCGCCAGCCACTCCCCCCAGCGCGGCCACCACGAGCCCTGCACGAAGCTCGCGCCCTCGCGGAACGCCTCCGGCGTGGTCAGCGGGGCCTCGTTGACATAGTGGCCATACTTGCCCTTCGAGGGCGGGTTGACGATGCCGGCGATATGGCCCGACTGCGACAGGATGAAGGTCTTGTCGGTCGATCCGAACTGCCGCAGCCCGTTGTAGCTGCTGCGCCAGTCGGCGATGTGGTCGGTCTCGCAGGCGATGGCGCAGACCGGCAGCTTGATGTCGGACAGCGTCACCGGCCCGCCCAGCACCGGAAAGCCGCCCTGCGCCAGCCGGTCCTCCTGACAAAGCCCGCGCAGATATTCCACCGCCATCTTCGCCGGCAGGTTTGTGCCATCGCCGTTCCAGAACAGCAGATCGAAGGCGGGCGGCGACTCCCCCAGCATGTAGCTGCGGATCGCCGGTTGATAGATCAGGTCGTTCGAGCGCAGGTAGCTGAAGGTCCGCGCCATGAAGGTCTTGTCGAGGATGCCGTCCACCGCGACCTGCCGCTCGATCCCGTCGACGAAATCGTCGTTGAGGAACACCCCGACCTCGCCCTGATCCGAGAAATCGGTGAGCGTGGTGAAGAGCGTGGCCGACTTCACCGATGGATCGCCCGCCTTCTCCAGATGGCCCAGCGTCAGCGACAGGGTGGTGCCGGCGATGCAGTAGCCGACCGCGTTGACCTGCTTCTGTTTCGTGATCGACCGCACCTCGGCGATGGCGCGCATGTAGCCGTCGCGGATGTAGTCGTCCATGCCGAAACCGGCATAGCTCGCATCCGGGTTCACCCAGGAGACGACGAAGAGCGTGAAGCCCTGATCGACGATCCACTTGATCAGCGAGTTCTGCGGCTTCATGTCGAGGATGTAGAACTTGTTGATCCAGGGCGGGAAGATCAGCAGCGGCGTCTCGTGCACCGTCTCGGTGGTGGGGGAATACTGGATCAGCTCCAGCATCCGGTTGCGGTAGACCACCGCCCCTTCGGACGTGCCGATGTTGTGGCCGATCTGGAAGGCGTCGCGATCGGCCAGCGTCACCAGGAGGTCGCCGGAATTGGCCTCGATGTCGCGGACCAGATTCTCCAGCCCCTGCACCAGGCTCTCGCCATCGGTGGCCACGGCGCGCTCCAGCGCGTCGGGATTGGTGCCGAGGAAGTTCGTCGGCGAAAACATATCGACGATTTGCTTCGAAAAATACTCCACCCGCTTCTTGTCGACCGGGTCGATGTTCTCCAGCCCCGAGACCGCCTGGGTCACCGCCTCGGCGTTCATCAGGTATTGCTGCTTGAGGTAGTTGAAGAAGGGATGCGTCTCCCACAAGGGGTTGGAAAAGCGCCGGTCCTTCGGGGTCGGGTCCGGCGGGGCCTTCAGTTCGCCCTTCACAAGCGCCTGTTGCGCCTCGACATAATGCTTCAGGCTCTTGCCCCAGAAGCTGATCTGGTGCTCGAGGATCTTCGCCGGGTTCTGCATCATCTCGGCGACATAGGCCGTCGCCGCCTTGAGAAACACGTCGTTGCTGGGGCCGTGCAGCGCCGGATCGGCCGCCTTCCGGCGGGTCAATGCCGCGGTGAGGCGCTTGGAAAGGGCGTCGATCTTGATCAGATTGGCGTTGAGCCGCTCCAGATGCGCCTCTGCCGATGGCCCTGCGCCATTCTCTTCAGTTGTCATGCGCCGAATTCCCCCCTAGATTCTGCTCTGCAGCATCGTGTCGCCAGACTCAGGGGGAAAAGCGACGGGTTCTCAATCCGCCCCCACCGGGCAAGGAGACGCAATGAAGTATATGGCAACCTACGACCTTATGGAAACCGCGCGCAACACCAACGAGTGGATGGGCGCGACCGCGCGGGCGATGGCCTCCTATCCGATGTTCGCGATGACCATGAGCCCG
>NZ_PZKG01000035.1 GCF_003034985.1 Cereibacter changlensis JA139 | reverse complement strand
CCCTTAAGCGCGGCAGTCGTCTATTTCCTCTGCAATGTGTGCCCTTTGGCACATGTTTTTAAGGTTGAAAGTTCTCCAATTTGGCTTCTGCAAGGCCTTTGGCGGCTCGAAAACCGGCGACACGCGCAGGTTGATTCTGTCCCGCTGCCCCGCCAAGCGCCCTCGCGGCACGGTTGAATAAACGGTGGACAGGCGTGGCGCGGGAATACTACAGTCATCTTATAGAGTATTCGAAGATTCGAAAGTGGACGAGAGTCCGGGGGGCTTGCGATGAGGAATGCTGCTGTGACCAACCTGAAGCCGTCGGCAGAGGCTGCCACGCCGAGGCTCGGGACGCAGACCTGGCAGAACGGCTTCGAGCGGCGGAAGCGTGTGCAGCAGGGAGTCGCGCTGGCGGTCTTCGGTCTGGCCTATGCCGCGCTGATGGTGCTGATCTTCGCGCCGCACCTGTTCCGCGCGGTCTGAGCGTCAGCCGGGCCGGTTCAGCTGCGGCGCGTGCTCGCGCCCGGCTTCAAGCAAAAAGGCCATGACCGAGCGTTCGCGCGGCGTGGTGCCGACGTCGCGGTGCGTCGTCAGCCAGTAGCTGCGGCGCAACACCACCTCTTCCGGCAGCACGATCTGCAGGTCCTCGCGCCGGCCGGCGATGAAATGCGGCAGCACGCAGAGCCCCATCCCCAGCTTGGTCGCCGCCAGCTGGTTGAAGATGCTGGAGCTCTTCACCCGCGCCCGGATGCCGGGATGCACCTCTCCCAGATAGTCGAGCCCGGGAGAGAAGATCATCTCCTCGATATAGCCGATGAACGGATGGTCCAGCAGCTGGTCGCGGGTCAGGATCGGCGGATGCCGTTCGAGGTAACTGCGCGCGGCGAAGATGTGCAGGCTGTAGTCGCTGATCTTCTCCGACCGGTAGGGGCTGGCTTTCGGCGGGTCCAGCACCACCGAGATGTCGGCCTCGCGGCGTGACAGCGCCATGATCTGCGGCAGGGTGATCAGCTCCAGCCCGATGTTGGGATAGCGCCGGGTGAAGGGCACCAGCAGGTTGCGGCTGAAATAGCTGCCGAAGCCTTCGGGCACCGCCATGCGCAGGACGCCGCGCTGGCGGTCGGCCCCGTCGCCCAGCAGTTCGACCCGCATCCGCTCGGTCTCGGCCTCCATCCGCTCCGCCGTCTCGATCAGCCGGCGGCCGAAGGCGGTCAGCTCGTAGCCGCGCGGATGCCGCTCGAACAGCCGCAGCTTCAGCGAGGCCTCCAGCCGGTCGATCCGGCGCGAGACGGTGACATGGCTCGTCCTGAGCTGCCGCGCCGCGCCGGACAGCTGGCCGGTGCGGGCGACGGCAAGGAAGAACTGCAGATCGTCCCATGTGAAATTGACCATACGTCACTCCATGTCTGTCCAAAAATGGACAGAACCTGTATGAAATTAGTTAAACACGAAGGCTTGTGTCAAAAGGGAATCCGTATGATCGTTACCCGTCGACCCGGTTTGAGGAGACCGGCAAGACCAATTTTGAACAGACCCAGCCGTGCCGCCCTGCTGTCGCAGAGCGCGTCCGGTCATGCGGTCTGATGGGATTTCTGGGAGGAAACCATGCGCAAACTTCTTCTGTCGGCGGCCGTCATCGCCACCGCGGGTCCGGCTCTTGCCGAGATCTCCGACGGCAAGGTCAAGATCGGCATCCTGAACGACCAGTCGGGCGTCTATGCCGACTTCGGCGGCAAGTACAGCTTCGAGGCCGCGCAGATGGCCGTGGAGGATTTCGGCGGCACCGTCATGGACATGCCGATCGAGGTCGTCACCGCCGACCACCAGAACAAGGCCGACATCGCCTCCAACATCGCGCGCCAGTGGTACGATACCGAACAGGTCGACGCGATCATGGAGCTGACCACCTCTTCCGTGGCGCTCGCCGTGCAGGCGCTGTCGAAGGAAGCCAACAAGATCACCATCACCACCGGCGCGGCCACGACGGAGCTGACCGGGGCGCAATGCTCGCCCATCGGCTTCCACTGGGCCTATGACACCCATGCGCTGGCCGTCGGCACCGGCGGCGCGCTGGTGGAGCAGGGCGGGGATTCGTGGTTCTTCCTGACCGCCGACTACGCCTTCGGCTATTCGCTGGAAGAGCAAACCTCGGCCTATGCCACCGAGAAGGGTGGCACGGTGCTGGGGGCCGTGCGGCATCCGCTCTCGACCACCGATTTCTCCTCCTTCCTGCTGCAGGCGCAGGCCTCGGGGGCCAAGGTGATCGGTCTGGCCAATGCCGGGATGGACACGCAGAACGCCATCAAGCAGGCCTCGGAATTCGGCATCGTCCAGTCGGGCCAGCGTCTCGCGGCGCTGCTGTTCACGCTGGCCGAAGTGCACGGGCTGGGGCTGGAAGCGGCGCAGGGTCTGACGCTGACCGAGAGCTTCTACTGGAACCGCACCCCGGAGACGGCCGAGTTCGGCAACCGCTTCATGGAGAAGACCGGGGTCATGCCGAACATGGTCCACACCGGCACCTATTCGGCGGTGATGTCCTATCTCAAGGCCATCGAGGCTGCGGGCGGCGACGAGACCGAGGCGGTTGCGGCCAAGCTGCACGAGCTTCCGGTCGAGGACATCTTCGCCGGGAACGGCAAGGTCGCGGCCAACGGGCGGATGATCTCGGACGTCTACCTGCTGGAAGTGAAGAAGCCCGGCGAGAGCGAGACGCCCTGGGACTACTTCAACGTGAAGGCGACGATCCCCGGCGATCAGGCCTATCTCGACCCGGCGCAAAGCGGTTGCCCGCTGGTCACCAACTGATCCGGGCCGCAGCATGACCGCCTCTGCCCAGACGCAGAGCCAGCCGCGGGTGGTGCTTACCGCCCGCGGCCTCGGCAAGACCTTCGGCGGCTTCGCAGCCGTCAGCAACGTCAACCTCGATGTGCATCACGCCCGGATCCACGCGCTGATCGGGCCGAACGGCGCGGGCAAGACCACGGTCTTCAACCTGCTGACCAAGTTCCTGCAGCCGACGACCGGCAAGATCACCCTGCTGGGGACCGACATCACCCACACCAAGCCCGACAAGGTGGCGCGGATGGGGATGGTTCGGTCGTTCCAGATCTCGGCTGTCTTTCCGCATCTGACGGTGCTGGAGAACGTAAAGGTGGCGCTGCAGCGGCCGGCGGGGCTCGCCGTGCAGTTCTGGCTGCCGCTGTCCTCGCTGGACCGGCTGAACGGGCGGGCCGAGACGCTGATCGACGACCTTGGGCTGACCGAATACCGCGACACCCGCGCTGCGGATCTCTCCTACGGCCGCAAGCGCGTGCTGGAGATCGCGACCACGCTGGCGCTCGATCCCGAAGTGCTGCTGCTCGATGAGCCGATGGCCGGGATGGGGCAGGAGGACGTGCGCATGGTGGCCGACATCATCCGCGAGGTCGCCCGCCACCGCGCCGTGCTGATGGTGGAACACAACCTCAGCGTCGTCGCCGACATCTGCCACCATGTCACCGTCCTGCAGCGCGGCGAGATCATCGGCGAAGGCGATTACGCCAGCGTCAGTCAGGACCACCGGGTGCGCACCGCCTATATGGGAACGGAGGACTAGATGGCCCCGCTTCTGAACGTGGCCGGGCTTCAGGCCTGGTATGGGGAAAGCCATGTGCTGCATGGCGTTGATCTGCATGTCAACGAAGGCGAGATGATCTGCATCCTCGGCCGCAACGGCATGGGCAAGACCACGACGCTGCGCAGCATCATGGGCATCCTGCGCAAGCGGACGGGGCAGATCAGCTTCGCCGGGCAGGACATGATGAACGTGCCCTTGCACAAGACGGCGAAGGCGGGCCTCGGTTTCGTGCCGGAAGAGCGGGGGATCTTCGCCACGCTGACGGTGGAGGAGAACCTGATGCTGCCGCCGGTGGTCGCGCCGGGCGGCATGACGGTGCGCGAGATTTACACGCTGTTCCCGAACCTCGAGGAGCGCCGCTCCAGCCCCGGCACCAAGCTGTCGGGCGGCGAGCAGCAGATGCTGGCCATGGCGCGAATCCTGCGCACCGGGGCGAAGTGCCTCTTGCTCGACGAGCCGACCGAGGGGCTGGCCCCGGTCATCATCCAGCGGATCGGCGAGGTGCTGGTGGAGCTGAAGAAGCGCGGCATGACCGTGGTGCTGGTGGAGCAGAACTTCCGCTTCGCCTCCAAGGTGGCCGACCGCTTCTACCTGATGGACCACGGCGAGATGGTCGCGGAATTCCCGGTGGGCGAGCTGCCGCAGCGGATGGATATGCTCAACACGGTTCTGGGGGTCTGACATGACGATGATATTCGGCATCCCCGTCCAGGCGCTGATGGGGCAACTGCTGGTCGGCCTGATCAACGGGTCGTTCTATGCGCTGCTGTCGCTCGGCCTCGCGGTGATCTTCGGTCTGCTGCGGGTCATCAACTTCGCCCATGGCGCGCAATACATGCTGGGCGCCTTCGTGGCGCTGCTGCTGGCCACCCATGGCGGCATCGGCTACTGGCCGGCGCTGATCCTCGCCCCGCTGATCGTCGGTCTCTTCGGCGCGGTGATCGAGCGGACGATGCTGTCGCGGCTCTACAGCCTGGACCCGCTCTATGGGCTTCTCTTCACCTTCGGCCTCGCGCTGACCATCGAGGGCACCTTCCGCTACTTCTTCGGCGCCTCGGGCTCGCCCTATGCCGCGCCGCCCTCGCTGGGCGGCGGGGTGAACCTCGGCTTCATGTTCCTGCCGGTCTATCGCGGCTGGGTGGTGGTGGCCTCGCTGGTGGTCTGTCTCGGCATCTGGCTCCTGATCGAGAAGACCAAGCTCGGCGCCTATCTGCGGGCGGCGACCGAGAACCCGACGCTGGTGCAGAGCTTCGGCGTGAACGTGCCTTTGCTGCTGACCCTGACCTACGGGCTGGGCGCCGGGCTGGCGGGCTTTGCCGGGGTGCTGGCGGCGCCGGTCTATCAGGTCTCGCCGCTGATGGGGTCGAACCTGATCATCATCGTCTTTGCCGTGGTGGTGATCGGCGGCATGGGGTCGATCCTCGGGGCCATCGTCACCGGCTATCTTCTGGGGATCGCCGAGGGGCTGACCAAGGTCTTCTACCCCGAGGCCTCCAACATCGTGGTTTTCGTCATCATGGCGATCGTGCTGATCCTGCGCCCGGCGGGTCTGTTCGGAAAGGATGTCTGACATGGCGCATGGACACACCAACACCGAGGCGCGGGCCGCCCATCCGCAGGCCTCGGCGCTGAAGACCGGCCTCCTGCTGACCCTGCTGGCGCTGCTGCTGGCGGCGCCGTTCTTCCTTTACCCGATCTTCCTGATGAAGCTTCTGTGTTTCGCGCTCTTCGCGGCGGCCTTCAACCTGCTCCTCGGCTACACCGGCCTGCTGTCCTTCGGCCACGCGGCCTTCTTCGGCGGCGCGGCCTATTTCACCGGCCATGCGGTGAAGGTCTGGGGCTTCCCGCCGGAACTCGGCATCCTCTTGGGGATGGCAGGCGCCGCCGTGCTGGGTCTCGTCATGGGGCTGATCGCCATCCGGCGGCAGGGGATCTATTTCGCCATGATCACGCTGGCGCTGAGCCAGATGTTCTTCTTCTTCTGCGTGCAGTCCAGCTTCACCCATGGCGAGGACGGGCTGCAATCGATCCCGCGCGGACATCTCTTCGGCTTCATCAACCTCTCCGACACCACCAACATGTATTTCTTCGTGCTGGCGGTCTTCCTGATCGGCATGGCGCTGATCTGGCGCATCGTGAACTCGCCTTTCGGCATGATCCTGAAGTCGATCCGCGAGAACGAGAACCGGGCGATCTCGCTCGGCTATTCGGTGGCGCGCTACAAGCTGGCGGCCTTCGTGATGTCGGCGACGCTGACCGGCATGGCCGGCGGGCTGAAGGCGCTGGTGTTCCAGTTCGCCACGCTGACCGACGTGACCTGGCAGATGTCGGGCGAGGTGATCCTGATGACGCTCTTGGGCGGCATCGGCACGCTGATCGGCCCGGTCTTCGGCGCGGGCATCGTGGTCACGCTGCAAAACTACCTCGCCACCTCGGACTTCCCGGTGACGATCATCACCGGCGTGGTGTTCATGGCCTGCGTGCTCCTGTTCCGCCGCGGTCTGGTGGGCGAGTTCTACGCCTCGCGCATCGGCCGCTCGCTGGGCTTCAATCCGGAGAAATGAGCATGGACTGCTACGACTACATCGTGATCGGCGCGGGCAGCGCCGGTTGCGTGCTGGCCAACCGGCTGTCGGCCGATCCGAAGACCCGCGTCCTGCTGCTGGAGGCGGGGGGCAGCGACAACTACCATTGGGTGCATATCCCGGTGGGATATCTCTACTGCATCAACAACCCACGCACCGACTGGTGCTTCACCACCGCGCCCGAGCCGGGGCTGAACGGGCGGGTGCTGAACTATCCGCGCGGCAAGGTGCTGGGCGGCTGTTCCTCGATCAACGGCATGATCTACATGCGCGGCCAGTCGCGCGACTACGACCAGTGGCGGCAGCTGGGCTGCACCGGCTGGGGCTGGGACGACGTGGTGCCGGTGTTCCGCCGCCAGCTCGACCATTACCGCGGCGTGGGCGAGCATCACGGCACCGGCGGCGAATGGCGGGTGGAAAAGGCCCGCATCCGCTGGGCGGTGCTTGATGCCTTCCTCGAGGCGGCGGAGCAGGCGGGCATCCCGCGGGTCGAGGATTTCAACACCGGCGACAACGAGGGCGGTGGCTATTTCGACGTGAACCAGCGCTCGGGCATCCGCTGGAACACCTCGAAGGCCTTCCTGCGCCCGGCGATGAAGCGACCGAACCTGCGGGTGCTGACCCATGCGCAGGTGCAGCGGCTGGTGGTCGAGGACGGCGAGGTGACCGGGGTCAGCTTCCGCCACGGCGGCGAGCTGAAAGAGGCCCGCGCCACCCGCGAGACGGTGCTGAGCGCCGGCGCGATCGGCTCGCCGCATATCCTTGAGCTGTCGGGGATCGGGCGCGGCGATGTGCTGTCGGCGGCGGGCATCGCGCCGGTCAAGGAGGTGGCCGGGGTGGGAGAGAACCTGCAGGACCATCTGCAGCTGCGGCTGGTCTACAAGGTGCATGGCGTGCCGACGCTGAACGAGAAGGCCTCGAGCCTGTTCGGCAAGGCCAGCATCGGTGCGGAATATCTTCTCTCGCGCAAGGGGCCGATGTCGATGGCGCCCAGTCAGGTCGGCATCTTCACCCGCTCGGGGCCCGAGAAGGAGACGGCGGATCTGGAGTATCACGTCCAGCCGGTCTCGCTCGACAAGTTCGGCGACAAGGTGCACCCGTTCCCGGCGATGACCGCCTCGGTCTGCAACCTGCGGCCCGACAGCCGCGGTTCGGTGCATCTGACCAGCGCCGATCCGATGCAGCAGCCCGCCATCGCGCCGAACTACCTTTCGACCGAGAGCGACCGCGAGGTGGCCGTGCGCTCGATCCGGCTGACGCGCGAGATCGCGGCGCAGCCCGCCTTCGCCCGCTTCCGCCCCGAGGAATACCGCCCCGGCGCCGCCCTGCAGAGCCGCGAGGATCTGGTGCGGGCGGCGGGGGAGATCGGCACGACGATCTTCCACCCGGTCGGCACCTGCCGCATGGGCGCGGACGAGGCCAGCGTGGTGGACCCGCGGCTGCGCTTCCGTGCGCTGGGGCGGCTCCGGATCGCGGATGCCTCGATCATGCCGACGATCACCTCGGGCAACACCAACTCGCCCACCGTGATGATCGCCGAGAAGGCGGCGGAGATGATCCTGGCCGATGCGAAGGCGCTGACCTGAGACTTCCCCTCCGGGGGGCGGAGGGCTATGGTCCGCGCTCGTTTCCCCAGTGACCGGATCCTCCATGACTGACGCCCTTCGCCGGATTCCCGCCCTCATCGCTACTGAGATCGCCGCCCGCCCCGATCAGGTGGCCGCCGCCATCGACCTGCTCGACGGCGGGGCCACGGTGCCCTTCGTCGCGCGCTACCGCAAGGAGGCGACCGGGGGGCTGGACGACACGCAGCTGCGCACGCTGTCGGAGCGGCTGGCCTATCTGCGCGAACTGGAAGCGCGGCGGGTCGCCATCCTCGGCTCGATCTGCGATCAGGGCAAGCTGACGCCGGAGCTGGAAGCCTCGATCGCCAAGGTGGTGACCAAGGCCGAGCTCGAGGACATCTATCTGCCCTACAAGGTGAAGCGCCGCACCAAGGCGATGATCGCCCGCGAGAACGGGCTGGGCCCGCTGGCCGAGGCGATTATGGCCGACCGCAGCAAAACGCCCGCCGAGCTGGCGGCAGGTTTCGTCACCGAGGCGGTGCCGGATGTGAAGGCGGCGCTGGAGGGCGCGCGCGACATCGTGGCGGAGGGGCTGGCCGAGAACGCCGATCTGCTCGGGCGGCTGCGCAGCCACATGAAATCGGTCGGCCGGGTCGCCGCGAAGGTGGTGGAGGGCAAGGAGGCCGAGGGCGCCAAGTTCTCCGACTATTTCGCCCATTCCGAGGACTGGTCGAAAGCGGCGGGCCATCGGGTGCTCGCCATGCTGCGCGGGCGGAACGAAGGGTTCCTGACGCTCGATCTGGAGGTGGACGCCGACGCGGCCCGTGGCGACAGCCCGGCGGAGCGCATGGCGGGGGCGGCGCTGCAGGCAGGCGGCAAGGGGCCGGGCGACCAGTGGCTGCGCGAGGCGGCAAGCTGGGCCTGGCGGGTGAAGCTGCGCACCTCGCTGACGCTCGACCTGATGGGCGAGCTGCGCGAGCGGGCGGAGGCCGAAGCGATCCAGGTCTTCGCGCGCAACCTCAAGGACCTGCTGCTGGCGGCGCCGGCGGGCGGCAAGGCGACTATGGGCATCGACCCAGGCATCCGCACCGGCTGCAAGATCGCGGTGGTGGACGGGACCGGCAAGCTGCTCGCCACCTCGACCATCTACCCGTTCCAGCCCAAGAACGACCTGCGCGGCGCGCAGGTGGAGATGGCGCAGCTGATCCGCAAGCATGGCGTGGCGCTGATCGCCATCGGCAACGGCACCGCCAGCCGCGAGACGGAAAAGATGGTCTCCGACATGCTGGCCGTGCTGCCGGGCGACGCGCCGAAGCCGGTGAAGGTCATCGTCTCGGAGGCGGGGGCCTCGGTCTATTCCGCGAGCCAGCTGGCGGCGACCGAGTTCCCCACCCTCGACGTCTCGCTGCGCGGCGCGGTCTCCATCGCCCGCCGCCTGCAAGACCCGCTGGCCGAGCTGGTGAAGATCGAGCCGAAGTCGATCGGCGTCGGCCAGTATCAGCATGACGTGGACCAGCACCGCCTCGGTCGTTCGCTGGAGGCGGTGGTGGAGGATGCGGTGAACGCGGTGGGGGTGGATCTCAACACCGCCTCGGCGCCGCTGCTGGCGCGGGTCTCGGGCGTCGGCCCGACGCTGGCCGAGGCCATCGTGGCGCATCGCGACTCCAACGGCCCCTTCGCCAAGCGTCGCGATCTCCTGAAGGTCGCGCGGCTTGGCCCGCGCGCCTTCGAGCAGGCGGCGGGCTTCCTGCGCATCCCGGATGGCAAGGAGCCGCTCGACGCCTCCTCGGTCCACCCCGAGGCCTATGACGTGGCGCGGCGGATCGTGGCGGCCTGCGGGCGCGACCTGCGCAGCCTGACCGCCGAGCCCTCGCGGCTGCGGGCGCTGGACCCCTCGGACTTCACCGACGAGCGCTTCGGCCTGCCGACGGTGAAGGACATCCTGGCGGAGCTGGAAAAGCCGGGCCGCGACCCGCGCCCCTCGTTCAAGACCGCGACCTTCACCGACGGGGTGGAGGACATCAAGGATCTGAAGCCGGGGATGATGCTGGAAGGCACGGTGACCAACGTCGCGGCCTTCGGCGCCTTCGTGGACATCGGCGTGCATCAGGACGGGCTGGTGCATGTGAGCCAGCTGGCCGACCGCTTCGTGAAGGACCCGCATGAGGTGGTGAAGGCAGGCGACGTGGTGAAGGTGCGGGTGGTCGAGGTCGATGTGCCCCGCAAGCGCATCGCCCTGACGATGAAGAAGGACAGCGCCGAGGCGCGCGAGGCGGTGGCCGAACGTGGGCCGCGCGGGCCGGCGCCGCAGCGGGGGGCGAAGCCCCTGCCGAAATCCGCGGCGCCGCAGGGCGCGTCTTCGGGCAATGCCTTCAGCGACGCGCTGCGCGGGGCGTTCAAGCGGGACTGATTGGCGCGACTGACGGGCGGCGCGCCTGTGGCGGGCGAAGGGAGGGGGCTGTCTGCCCCCTCGCCGCTGCGCGGCTCACCCCCGAGGATATTTTCGGACAGAAAATGGGGGGAGGGGGCGCCGGGCCGGGAAGCGGCGCGGGATCAGGTCGCGCTGCCGCCCACGGTGAGACCGCCGATCAGCAGGGTCGGCTGGCCCACGCCCACCGGCACCCATTGGCCCTGCTTGCCGCAATTGCCGATGCCCGGGTCGAGCGCCATGTCGTTGCCGATCGCGCGGATCTGCTTCAGCGCCGTCGCGCCGTCGCCGATCAGCGTGGCGCCCTTGACCGGGGCGCCGATCCTGCCGTTCTGCACCCGGTAGGCCTCGGTGCAGGAGAAGACGAACTTGCCGTTGGTGATGTCGACCTGACCGCCGCCGAAGCCCACCGCATAGATGCCGTCCTTCAGCGAGGCGACGATCTCCGACGGTTCGGCATCGCCGCCGAGCATGTAGGTGTTGGTCATCCGCGGCATCGGGATATGCGCATGGCTCTCGCGCCGCCCGTTGCCGGTGGGCTTCACCCCCATCAGCCGGGCGTTCTGCCGGTCCTGCATGTAGCCGACGAGGATGCCGTCCTCGATCAGCACGTTCTTGCCCGAGGGCGTGCCCTCGTCATCGACCGAGATCGAACCGCGGCGGTCGGGGATCGTGCCGTCGTCGAGCACGGTGACGCCGCGCGCCGCGATCTGCTGGCCCATCAGCCCGGCGAAGGCCGAGGTCTGCTTGCGGTTGAAGTCGCCCTCCAGCCCGTGGCCGATGGCCTCGTGCAACAGGATGCCCGGCCAGCCGGCGCCCAGCACCACATCCATCGTGCCGGCCGGGGCGGGGACCGCCTCGAGGTTCACCAGCGCGATGCGCAGAGCCTCGCGGGCGACGCCCTGCCAATGCGAAGGCTCGATCAGCCGGGCGAGGCCGTAGCGCCCGCCGCCGCCCATGCCGCCGGACTCGCGCCGCCCGTCCTTCTCGACGATGACCGAGATGTTCAGCCGTGCCATCGGCCGGATGTCGGTCAGCCGCAGGCCCTCGGGGCGCAGGATCTCGACCTGCTGCAGGCCGGCCGAGAGCGTGGCCGAGACCTGGATCACCCGCGGGTCGAGCGCGCGGGCATAGGCGTCGATCTCGCGCAGGATGTCGATCTTGGCGGCGAAGCCCGCATCGGCGATCGGGTCGGCGTCGGTGTAGAGCCGCTGGTTGGTGCCCGATGGCGCATCGGCCAGCGTGCCGCCGCCATCGCCCACGGCGAGCCGCGCGGTCTCGGCGGCCCGGCGCAGCGCGCGTTCCGAGATCTCGGTCGAATGGGCGTAGCCCGCCACCTCGCCCTTCACCGCGCGCAGGCCGAAGCCCTCGGAGGCGTCGTAGCTGGCGGTCTTCACCCGGCCGTCGTCCAGCACCAGCGCCTCGGAATGCCGGCGCTCGAGGAACAGCTCGCCATCCTCGGCGCCGTCGGTCGCCGCCCGCAGAATCGACAGCGCGCTCGCCTCGTCGAGGTGGGTCTCGAAGGGGCGGAAGGGGGAATCGGCCATGAGTACGTCCTTGATGTGGATCAAATGCGCGCGGATGACGCACTGTTCTGCTTGTCGATCTCGCTCTAATATGGTTTCAGGGTCTCCAGAAACAACGGGATTCTGCCCGATGCGCCGGGCAGTCGGACAAGCGGCGGAAAAGCTGCGCCTTCGTACGGGAATTGGACATGCGGATACTCACCTCTTTCTCCGGCCTTGCCCTCTCGGCAGCTGCCCTCTTGTCCGGCGGCGCCGCATTCGCGCAGCAGTCGCTGGAGATCGTCGGGCGTCCGGTGGATGGCGAGATGGGCTTCCAGCCCGGCGCCACCCTCTTGGCGCGCGAGCTGCACGGGCTGGACAACTTCCTGCTGATCATCATCACGATCATCACCATCTTCGTGACCCTCCTGCTGCTCTACTCCGCCTGGCGCTTCCACGAGAAGCGCAACAAGGTTCCGGCCAAGTTCACCCACAACTCGCCGCTGGAGATCGCCTGGACAGTGGTGCCGATCGTGATCCTGGTGGTCATCGGGGCCTTCTCGCTGCCGGTGCTGTTCCGCCAGCAGGAGATCCCGACCGCCGACGTCACCATCAAGGCGACCGGCTACCAGTGGTACTGGGGCTATGAATATGTCGACGAGGCCGACGCCGACGGCAACACCGTCGCCTTCGAGAGCTACATGATCGGTGCTCCGGCCACCGGCGGCGACAACCGCCTGACCCCCGAGGTCGAGCAGCAGCTGGTCGAGGCGGGCTACAGCCGCGACGAGTTCCTGCTGGCGACCGACACCGCCATGGTCGTGCCGGTCGGCAAGACCATCGTGGTGCAGGTCACCGGCGCCGACGTGATCCACTCCTGGACCATCCCGGCCTTCGGCGTGAAGCAGGACGGTGTGCCCGGCCGCCTGGCGGAACTGTGGTTCAGCGCCGACCGCGAGGGCGTCTACTTCGGCCAGTGCTCGGAGCTCTGCGGCCTGGCCCATGCCTACATGCCGATCACCGTGAAGGTCGTGTCCGAGGCCGCCTATGCCCAGTGGCTGGAGCAGGCAAAGGCCGGCAACTACGAGCTGACGGCCACGACCGAACTGTCGGCGCTGCCGACGGCCACCCCGGTGGTCGAATAAACGACGGAGCCGGCAGGAACATCCGGGCCGCCCTGCGGTTGCAGGCGCGCCCGGCCTGTTGTGCTTGACGAGGAGACTGAGTGAATGACCGACATCAACGCCTTCGAGCAGCCCAACGAGGCCGGTTTCGGCGATTATGTGGCCCTGCTGAAGCCGCGGGTGATGTCGCTGGTGGTGTTCACCGCCTTCGTCGGCATCCTGGCCGCGCCGGTTTCGGTGCATCCGGTGGTGGCGCTGGCCGGCATCCTGTTCATCGCGCTGGGGGCAGGGGCCTCGGGCGCGCTGAACATGTGGTGGGACGCCGACATCGACGCCGTGATGCGCCGCACCATGAAGCGGCCGGTGCCCTCGGGCCGGGTGCAGCCGGGCGAGGCGCTCGGGCTGGGGCTTGCGCTGTCGGGCATCGCCGTGGTGATGCTGGGGCTGGCGACCAACATGCTCGCCGCTGGGCTCTTGGCCTTCACCATCTTCTTCTACGCCGTGGTCTATTCGATGTGGCTGAAGCGCTCGACGCCGCAGAACATCGTCATCGGCGGCGCTGCGGGCGCCTTCCCCCCGATGATCGGCTGGGCGGTGGCGACCGGCAGCGTCTCGATCGAATCCGCCTTCATGTTCGCGCTGATCTTCATGTGGACCCCGCCGCACTTCTGGGCGCTGGCGCTGTTCATGAAGGAAGACTATTCCAACGCCGGCGTGCCGATGCTGACCGTGACCCACGGCCGCAAGTCGACCCGCAAGCATGTGCTGGTCTACACTCTGCTGCTGGTCCCCGTCGCCATCGGCGGGGCCTTCACCGGGATCGGCGGGCCGATCTATCTGACCACAGCGGTGTTCCTGAACGCGATCTTCTTGCGCGGCGCCTGGCAGATCTGGCGGCGCGACGAGACCCAGGCCGAGGCCGACAACTATGCTGTCGAGAAGAAGGTGTTCCGCTTCTCGCTCTACTATCTCTTCCTGCATTTCGGCGCGATCCTCGCCGAAGCGGCGCTGAAACCCTATGGGATCGGAGGCTGGTGACATGGCATTTCCCGCGCAACACGAGATCTACAAGCGGCGCTTCTCGCGCAATGTCGGGCTGGGGCTGACGCTGGTTGCCTTCATCGTGCTGGTCTTCGGCCTGACCATGGTGAAGGTGATGCAGGTCGGCCAGATGCAGGCCTTCGACCATGTGGTGCGTCCCGAGATGCTGCCGGCCGACGCGGCGGGGGAGGGCGGGCAATGAGCCGGCTCTCGCCGCAGCAGAAGACCGCCGCACAATTGGCTGGCGTCGCCGCCGTCATGCTGTCGCTGTCCTTCGCCGCCGTGCCGTTCTACGACTGGTTCTGCCGGGTGACCGGCTATGGCGGCACCACCGCCGTCGCCGCCGCGGCGCCCGACACCGTGCTCGACCGGACCATGACCATCCGCTTCGACGGTTCACGTGAAGCCGGGATGCCCTGGGAGTTCAAGCCCGTGGTGCGCGAGATGGAGCTGAAGATCGGCGAGACCGGGCTGGCCTTCTACGAGGCCTACAATCCTACCGACCGCGTGGTGGCCGGCACCGCCAGCTACAACGTGTCGCCCGATACCGCCGGCGGCTTCTTCACCAAGATCGACTGCTTCTGCTTCACCCAGCAGGTGCTGCAACCCGGCGAACGGGTGCAGATGCCGGTGACCTTCTATGTCGACCCGGCGATCGTCAACGACCGCGAGGGCAAGTACGTGAAGCACATCACCCTGTCCTACACCTTCCACGAGACCGAGTTGCCCGCCGAACAGGCGGCGCTCGAGACGCCTTCCGACGCCGATGTGAACTGAGCCGGACCGGCGCAGCAAGACAAGACCACAGGCCCAAACACCGCCAAGAACCGAGGGAACGGACCATGGCCCACGCCAAGAACCACGATTACCATATCCTGCCGCCGTCGATCTGGCCGTTCCTCGGCGCGCTCGGGGCTTTCATCATGTTTTACGGCGCGGTGCTGTGGATGCATGGCTCCGGGCCGTGGCTGGGGCTGATCGGCTTCGCGATCGTGCTCTACGTCATGTATGCTTGGTGGTCCGACGTCATCACCGAAAGCCTCGTCGGCGACCACACCCCGGTGGTGCGGATCGGCCTGCGCTACGGCTTCATCATGTTTATCATGTCGGAAGTGATGTTCTTCGCCGCCTGGTTCTGGAGCTTCTTCAAGCACGCGCTCTACCCGATGGGTCCGGACAGCCCGCGCATCGACGGGGTCTTCCCGCCGGAAGGCATCGCCACCTTCGACCCCTGGCACCTGCCGCTGATCAACACGCTGATCCTGCTCTGCTCGGGCGCCGCCGCCACCTGGGCGCACCATGCGCTGGTGCACGAGAACAACCGCAAGGACCTCAAGCACGGGCTCATGCTGGCCATCGGCCTCGGCGTGATCTTCACCTTCTTCCAGGCCTATGAATACAGCCACGCCGCCTTCGGCTTCGCCGGCAACATCTACGGCGCGAACTTCTTCATGGCGACCGGCTTCCACGGCTTCCACGTCGTGATCGGCACCATCTTCCTCGCCGTCTGCCTGATCCGGGTCTACAAGGGCCACTTCAGCCCCGAGAAGCACATCGGCTTCGAGGCCGCGGCTTGGTACTGGCACTTCGTCGACGTGGTCTGGCTGTTCCTCTTCGCCTCGATCTACGTCTGGGGCCAGTAACGCCGGATCTCTCCGGGAGGCGCGCGCCACCCGGAGATCCGCCACGGCGAGTCTGGACCGCCGCTGCTCAGGGGACTATCAAGCGCGTGCCGCTCCGGCGCGCGCTTTTTCATTCATGGACTTTCGCATGGCCCGCCGCTTCTTCCTCCCGCTGTTCTTCGGTCTGATCGGCGCTGCGATCCTGCTCAGCCTCGGCACTTGGCAGGTGCGGCGGATGCAGTGGAAGGAGGCGATCCTCGCCGACATCGACAGCCGGATCGCCGCCGCCCCGGTGGCGATTCCCGACGCGCCCGATCCCGAGCGCGACCGTTTCCTGCCGGTCGAGGTGACGGGTGAGTTCCTCCCGGCGCATGTCGACGTGCTGACCTCGCGCAAGGAGATCGGCGCGGGCTACCGGGTGGTGCAGGGCTTCGTCACCGAGACCGGGCGGCGGATCATGGTGGACCGCGGGTTCCTGCCGCAGGAGATGCGCGGCCTGCCGCGCGAGGCCCTCGCCGCCGAGATCACCGGCAACCTGCACTGGCCCGCCGAGGTCGACAGCTTCACCCCCGCGCCCGATCCGAAGAGCGGCCTCTGGTTCGCCCGCGACGTGCCCGCCATGGCCAAGGCGCTGGAGACCGAGCCGGTGCTGGTCGTCGCCCGCAGCCCGACCGGCGACGGCATCGACCCGCTGCCGGTGGACAGCGCGGGCATCCCGAATGACCACTTGGGCTATGCGATTACGTGGTTTTCGCTGGCATTCGGCTGGGTGGGGATGACACTGCTATTCCTGTGGCGTATCAGGCGTCGGACATAACGAAGGCAAGGCTGATGCAGTATATCTCGACTCGTGGCGCGGCCCCGGTTCTGGGCTTTGACGAAGCGATGATGACCGGGCTGGCGCGCGACGGCGGGCTCTATGTGCCGAGCGAGATCCCGGTGATGACGAAGGCCGAGATCGCGGCGCTGGCCGGCCTCTCCTACGAGGATGTGGCCTTCCGCGTCATGCGCCCCTTCATCGGCGACGCCTTCACCGACGACGAGTTCCGCCGCCTGATCGCCCAAGCCTATGCCGGTTTCGGCCATGCCGCCCGCGCGCCGCTGGTGCAGCTGGAGGCCAACCATTTCCTCTTGGAGCTGTTCCACGGCCCGACGCTCGCCTTCAAGGACTTCGCCATGCAGCTGATCGGCCAGCTGTTCCAGGCCTCTCTGGCGCGGTCGGGCAAGCATGTGACCATCGTCGGCGCCACCTCGGGCGATACCGGCTCGGCGGCGATCGAGGCCTTCCGGGGCCTGACCGGTGTCGATGTGGTGATCCTCTTCCCGCATGGCCGGGTGTCTGACGTGCAGCGCCGCCAGATGACCACGCCCTCGGAGCCGAACGTGCATGCGCTGGCGGTGGATGGCGACTTCGACGACTGTCAGGCGCTGGTGAAGGACATGTTCAACGACTTCGCCTTCCGCGATGCGGTGGGGCTGGCCGGGGTGAACTCGATCAACTGGGCGCGGGTGCTGGCGCAGGTGGTCTATTACTTCTCCTCCGCCGTCAGCCTCGGCGCGCCGCACCGCCCGGTCAGCTTCACCGTTCCGACCGGCAATTTCGGCGATGTCTTCGCCGGCTATATCGCCCGGCAGATGGGCCTGCCGATCGAGCGGCTGGTGGTCGCCACCAACCAGAACGACATCCTGCACCGCGCGCTCAGCTCGGGCGACTACACCAAGGACGGTGTGAAACCCTCGATCAGCCCGTCGATGGACATCCAGGTGTCCTCCAACTTCGAGCGGGCGCTGTTCGATGCCTATGGCCGCGACGGCAATGCCGTGCAGCAGCTGATGACCGAGCTGAAGCAGGGCGGTTTCCGCATCAGCCAGGGCGCGCTCGGCATGCTGCGCGAGACCTTCGCCTCGGGCCGCTGCTCGGAAGAGGAGACCATGGCCACGATCCGCGCGACCTATGCCACCAGCGGCGAGGTGCTATGCCCGCATTCCGCCGTTGCGGTGAAGGTGGCGGCTGACAATCTCGGGACCACGCCGATGATCACGCTGGCGACAGCGCATCCGGCGAAATTCCCCGATGCCGTGGAGCAGGCGATGGGCAGCCGCCCCGCACTGCCGCCGCGCATGGCCGATCTCTTCGACCGGCCCGAGCGCGTCACGCGCATCGGCAACGATCTCGGGGCCATCGAGGCCCTCATCCGCGAAAGGACCGGCCGTTGACGCTTCGCCTCGACACTCTGCCGAATGGATTCCGCATCGTCACCGAGAACATGCCGGGGCTGAAATCCGCCTCGATCGGCATCTGGGTCACCGCCGGCGGGCGGCATGAGCGGGCCGAGCAGAACGGCATCGCGCATTTTCTCGAACACATGGCCTTCAAGGGCACCAGGAAGCGCACCGCGCTGCGCATCGCCGAGGAGATCGAGGATGTGGGCGGCTACATCAACGCCTATACCTCGCGCGAGATGACCGCCTATTACGCCCGCGTGCTGGAGAATGACGTGGGCCTCGCGCTGCACGTGATCGCCGACATCGTGCTGAACCCGGTCTTCGACAAGAAGGAGATCGAGGTCGAGCGCCACGTGATCCTGCAGGAGATCGGGCAGGCGCTGGACACGCCCGACGACATCATCTTCGACTGGCTGCAGGAAGTGTCCTACCCCGACCAGCCCTTCGGCCGCACCATCCTCGGGCCGGAGGAACGGGTAGCCGGCTTCTCGCGCGACGACCTGACCCGCTTCGTGGCCGAGCATTACGGCCCCGACCAGATGATCCTCGCCGCGGCGGGTGGGGTGGACCACGACGCGATCCTCGCGCAGGCGACCGAGCTCTTCGGTCATCTGAAGCCGGTCGGCAAGTCGCTGCTGCAACCGGCCTCCTTCCTCGGCGGCGAGAAGCGCGAGGTGAAGGAGCTGGAGCAGGTGCATTTCGCCCTGGCCTTCGAATCGCCGAACTACCGGGCGCCGGATGTCTACACCGCGCAGGTCTATGCGACGGCGATGGGCGGCGGCATGTCCTCGCGGCTGTTCCAGAAGATCCGCGAGGAGCGGGGGCTGTGCTATTCGATCTTCGCCCAGTCGGGCGCCTATGAGGACACCGGCCAGATCACCATCTACGCCGGCACCTCGGCAGAGGAGATCGGCGCGCTGACCCAGCTGACCATCGACGAGCTGAAGCGGGCCACCGGCGACATGTCGGAGGCCGAGGTGAACCGGGCGCGGGCGCAGCTGAAGGCCGGGCTGCTGATGGGGCTGGAAAGCCCCTCCAGCCGGGCCGAGCGTCTGGCGCGTCTGCTGGCGATCTGGGGCCGGGTGCCGGATGTCGACGAGGCGGTTGCCAAGATCGACGCGGTGACCACCTCCGGCGTGCGTGCCTATGCCGAGGAGATGGCGCAGGCCCGCACCGCGCTGGCGCTCTACGGTCCCGTCGCCGCGGCTCCGGGCATCGAGGCGATCCGCGAGGGGCTTGCCGCCTGATGCTGGGCCTGCGTCGCAAGGTCAGGCTCGAGACCGAGCGCATGACGCTGCGGCTGCCGCAGCACAGCGACTTCCGCGACTGGGCCGATCTCAGGGCCGGCAGCGCCGCCTTCCTCACGCCTTGGGAGCCTGTATGGGCGCCCGACCATCTGTCGCGCAAGGCCTTCACCAACCGCGTCTACTGGGCGGCGCGCGCCCATGTGCAGGGCACGGCGCTGCCTCTGCTGCTGATCCGGCGCGACGATCAGGTGCTCTTGGGCGCGATCACGCTCGACAACATCCGGCGCGGCCCGGCGCAGGCGGGAACGCTCGGTTACTGGATGGGACAGCCCCATGTCCGGCACGGCTACATGCGCGAGGCGATCCAGGCGGTGACGCATCATGCCTTCAACGTGATGGACCTCAGCCGGGTCGAGGCCGCCTGCCTGCCCGAGAACTCCGCCTCGCGCGGGGTGCTGGAGAAATGCGGCTTCAAATACGAGGGCGTGGCGCAGAGCTACCTGCAGATCGCGGGCCGCTGGCGCAACCATGTGCTCTATTCCAACCTGCGCAGCGACCGGCGCGGGCGCACCGACGTCGGCTGACGCCGTCCTTCGCAAACTGCCGCGACATTGACCCACGCGGCTGTGACCCCCGCCGCGCCGCGGGGATGCTAGGCTTCTTTCCGGAGGAGCCGCCCATGCTGCGTTACGTCCTGCCCTGTCTTGCCCTCGCCTTGCCCGCCGCCGCGCCAGCCGCCGCGCAGGACCGCATCCCGAGCCATTGCATCGCCCTGGCCGAGGCGCCGGGGCTCGAGGTGCTGCACCACGCCGCCTATGGCGATCCGCTGGAAGAGGACCGGGTGCGCATCCGCTACCTCAACCACGCCTCCTTCCTGATCGAGACGCCGGGCGGCCTGAGCGCGGTCACCGACTACACCGGCTTTCTCGGCGTCGGCGATCTCGTCCCCGATGTGGTGACGATGAACAACGCCCACTCGACCCATTGGACGGACCTTCCCGACCCGCGCATCCCCAACGTGCTGCGAGGCTGGGCCGAGGATGGCAGCGCTGCCGATCACGCGCTCGATCTGGGCGAGATGCTGGTGCGCAACGTGCCGACCGATGTGCGCGACCGCTTCGGCGACGGGGTGCGCCCGAACGGCAATTCGATCTTCGTCTTCGAGGTGGCGGGCCTCTGCATCGGCCATCTCGGCCATCTGCACCACGAGCCCGATGCCGCGCAATATGCGGCGCTGGGGCGGATGGATGTGCTGATGGTGCCGGTGGACGGCGGCTATACCGTGAACCTCGAAACGATGGAGAAGGTGGTGCGGCGGCTGCGCTCTTCAGTGGTGCTGCCGATGCACTGGTTCTCGGGCCGCTCGCTCGAGATCTTCCTGTCGGAGATGGAAGCGGAGTTCGACGTGGTGCGGCTGGAACAGCCGGACATCGAGCTGTCGCTGGCGGGCCTGCCCTCGCGCCCGACGATCATGGTGCTGCAGCCCGACTGGATTCCGTAATGGCCCCCGCGCCTTGGCCTTGCTAAGCAGGGCGGGAGAGGTGCCTTATGCTCAATCCCGCCGATAGCGGTTTCCTGTCCCGCCTTGCCGCAGAGCTGCCCGATGGCCGCCTGACCTCCGCCGAGGCCCGTCATCTGACCGAGCCGCGCGGCCGCTATCCGGGCCAGCCCGGCCCGGTGGCCCTGCCGCGCAGCACCGAGGAGGTGGCGACCATCATCCGCGCCTGCGCTGCGGCGCGGGTGGGGGTGGTGCCCTGGGGCGGCGGCACGGGGCTGGTAGCGGGGCAGGTGATGCCAGAGGGGCCGCTGCCCCTGCTCCTGTCGCTCGAGAAGATGAACCGGCTGCGCGGGGTCTTCCCGTCGGAGAACACCATGCTGGTCGAGGCCGGGATGATCCTTGCCGACATCCATGCGGCGGCGCTGGTGGCGGACCGGCTCTTCCCGCTGTCGCTCGCCTCGGAGGGCTCGGCGCGGATCGGCGGCAATCTCTCGACCAATGCGGGCGGGACGGCGGTGCTGCGCTATGGCAACGCCCGCGATCTCTGTCTGGGGCTGGAGGCGGTGCTGCCGGACGGGTCGATCTTCCACGGGCTGAAGCGGCTCAGGAAAGACAACACCGGCTACGACCTGCGCGGCCTGCTCATCGGGGCCGAAGGCACGCTGGGCGTCATCACCGCCGCCAGCCTGAAGCTGATGCCGCGTCCGGCGGCCAATGGCACGGCGCTGCTCGCCGTCGCCTCGCCCGCTGCGGCGCTGGAGCTTCTGGGGCTGGCGCAAAGCAGGCTTGCGGGCCTCGTCTCGGGCTTCGAGCTGATCCACCGCTCCGGCCTCGACTTTCTGGCCGAGACCATGCCGCAGGTACGCCAGCCCTTCGCCGATCCGCCGGAGTGGCTGGTGCTGATCGACATCGGCCTGCCGCAGGCTCTCGACCCTGCCGAGGCGCTGGAGGCGCTGTTCCTGGCGGGTCACGAGGCCGGGCTGGTGAGCGACGGTCTCGTGGCGCAGTCCGAGGCGCAGCGGGCCGAGTTCTGGACGATCCGCGAGTCGATCCCCGAGGCGAACCGGCTGGTCGGCGCGGTGGCGAGCCATGACATCTCGCTGCCGCTGAGCGAGGTGCCGCGCTTCATCGCCGAGGCCGGGGCGGCGCTGGCGGGCATGGCCGACTGGCGGATCAACTGCTTCGGCCATCTGGGCGACGGCAACCTGCATTACAACCTCTACCCGGCGCGCGGGCGCAAGCGCGGCGACTACGACGCCCTGCGCGCCGCGGGTACGCGGCTGGTGCATGACATGGTCGATGCGATGGGCGGCTCGGTCAGCGCCGAGCATGGCATCGGCCGGCTGAAGGTGGCGGAGCTGGAACGCTACGGCGATCCGGCGAAGCTGGCGGCGATGCGGGCGATCAAGGCGGCGCTCGACCCGCATGGCATCATGAACCCCGGCGCGGTGCTGCGCTGACCGAAGTCGCCCCGCCGGGGTGGACCGGCAGGGCGTTGGGGGTGGGGTTGGGTTACGTGTTTTGCAAGCAGCAACCGGATCACCCGGCAAGGACAGGCGTAGATCGATTCGCTTAAGACGTGGTTAATCGCGCCCCGGCTCAGAGCCCTTCAAAGGCGCAGAGCGCATGCACCTCCATGCCCATTGCCTCCAGCTTCTTCCGGCCGCCCAACTCCGGCAGATCGACCACGAAGGCGCAGCCGATCACTTCTGCCCCCAGCGCCTCGATCAACTTGATCCCCGCCTCCGCCGTGCCGCCCGTCGCCAGCAGGTCATCGACCAGCAGCACCTTCTCGCCCGGCTGCAGCGCGTCGTCATGCACCTCGACCACGGCCTCGCCATATTCCAGCTGATAGGCCTGCGAGATCACCGCGCCGGGCAGCTTGCCCTTCTTGCGGATCGGCACGAAGCCGGTCGACAGCTGATGCGCCACCGCCCCGCCCAAGATGAAGCCCCGCGCCTCCAGCCCCGCCACCCGGTCGATCCGCAGCCCGGTGTAGGGCGTCAGCAGCTGGTCGATCGCCATGCGGAAGCCGCGCGGATCGGCGAACAGCGTGGTCACGTCGCGGAACAGGATGCCCTCATGCGGGAAGTCCACGATGGTGCGGATATAGTCCTTCACGGTCTTGGTCATGGTCTCAGCCCTTCAGCACGCGGCCCGCGACCGCATCGAGTTTCGCCAGCAGGGCGGGGTCCCGCTTGTCCGGGGCGGTCATGATCGCGAAATCCAGCGCCCGGTCGCAGCCATGCGGGCAGGGCGCGCGCTCGGCCTCCAGCCGCTGCGGCAGCCCGGCGACAAGCGTGCGGGCATGGCTCGCATTGGCGCCGAGCGTGGCGATGATCGCGGTGATGTCCACCTCGCCGTGATGCGGATGCCAGCTGTCGTAATCGGTGACCATCGCCACCGAGGCATAGCAAAGCTCCGCCTCGCGGGCGAGCTTGGCTTCGGGCATGTTGGTCATGCCGATCACGTCGCAGCCCCAGCTGCGATACATCAGCGATTCCGCCAGCGTCGAGAACTGCGGCCCTTCCATGCAGAGATAGGTGCCGCCCATATGCACCTTCACCCCCGTCGCCCTCGCTGCATCGGCGCAGACTGCCGACAGCCGCGGACAGGTCGGATGCGCCAGCGAGACATGCGCGACGCAGCCCGTGCCGAAGAAGGATTTCTCCCGCGCGAAGCTGCGGTCGATGAACTGGTCGACGATGACGAAATCGCCCGGCGCCATCTCCTCGCGGAACGACCCGCAGGCCGAGACCGAGACGACATCGGTCACCCCGAGCCGCTTCAGCGCGTCGATGTTGGCGCGGTAGGGCACGGTGGTCGGGCTGTGCACATGCCCCCGCCCGTGCCGCGGCAGGAAGGCGATCGGCATCCCGCCGAGCCGCCCCACCAGGATCTCGTCCGAGGGCGCCCCCCAGGGCGTCTCGACCCTCGTCCAGCGGGCCTCTTCCAGCCCGTCGATGTCATAGACCCCCGAGCCGCCGATGACCCCGATCATGGTTTGCATGCCTGCCCCCGTTCCTTGCCGCGCGTGAGACTAGGGGCAGGGCGGGCCGAGGGAAAGCGGATAGCGGCGGCTCCGGGTGCGGTAAATGGTTCCGGCCCTGCCGCTGCCTTTCCTTGCGGCAGGGCGCGGGGGCAGGGGGTTACTTCTCGCCCGGTCGCGTCAGCTCGAAGGTCTCGCGCACCACCGCATAATCGCGGTAGCCGAGCCGCGACAGCGGCGAGAAGCGCGTGACCTCGAACCGCCCGTCGACAAGACAATCGTCGCGCAGATGCACCCCCGTGACCTCGCCGACGATCAGGAAATTGTCCCGCCCCTTCAGCGCGATCACCTCGGTCACCCGGCATTCCAGCGCCGCCGGGGCCCCCTCGACCCGCGGACAGTCGATGGTGGCGCAATCCGCCTTGGCGATCCCGGCATGCAGGAACTCGTCGGTCCCGCGCGGCAGCGCCGCCGAGGTGGCGTTCATCGCATCCACCGCCGCCGCCTCGACGATGTTCACGCAGAACACCCCGCTCGCCTGCAGCGCGGCGAGCGAATCCTTCGCCCCGGTCGAGGCGAACATCACCTGCGGCGGCACATAGGCCACCGCGTTGAAGAAGGAATAGGGCGCCAGATTGTCGCCCTCCGGCCCCCGGGTGGAGATCCAGCCGATGGGCCGCGGCGTCACGATGGCGTTGAACGGGTTGTGCGGCAGGCCGTGGCCTTCCTCGGGACGATAGAACATGCGGGTCTTTCCGGTTTGAACCTGTTGTGCCCGCGTGTTACGGGCGTTTCCAGCAGATTCCGCCCCGAGGGGAGAGGCCTTGTACCGTCTGGAAGAGGAAACCGAGGCCGACTGGTGGGAGGTCGAGGCGCTCTACGACCTGTGCTTCGCACCGGGTCGCACGGCGCTGTCCTCCTACCGGCTGCGCGACGGGGTGCCCACGGTCTCCGATCTCTGCGCCGTGCTGCGCGACGCCGACGGAACGCTGGCCGCCGCGATCCGCTACTGGCCGGCCGAGGTCGGTGGCGAGGACGTGCTGCTCCTTGGCCCGGTCGCCGTCCACCCCACCCGGCAGGGCGAGGGTCTGGGGGCGCTCCTGATCACCGAGAGCCTCGCCGAGGCGAAGAAGCTCGGCTGGGAGCGGGTGCTGCTGGTGGGCGACGCGCCCTATTACAGCCGCTTCGGCTTCCGCAAGCTCGAGGATGTGGTGATGCCGCCGCCCACCAACCCCGACCGCGTGCTGGGCCTGCCGCTGGTCGCCGGCGCCTGGGCGGGGGTCCGCGGAACGGTGACCAAGGCGCGGGGCTGATCCTTGCCGAAGGCAGCCGCCCACCCTACCTATCTGACATGACCCAGCCCGCCACAAAGCTTCCCGCCCCGCTGACCGACCCCGCCCCCGAGATCGCGGCGCTGGCGCTGCGCTTCAACCGCGCCAACGGCCCGGTGATGGCGCTGATGAACCGCATCGGCGGCTCGGTCGAGCACCGCATGACCATGCTGCCGGCACCCGTCCAGCGCCAGATCGAGCTCGCGATCCGCCGCGCGCTGGAACAGGGCCACCGCATCGCCGGGGCAGGCCGGGCCGCCCCGCTCGGGCCGCGGTCCGCCCCGGCGCTGGCCGCGCTCACCGGGGCCGCGGGCGGGGCAGGGGGCATCGCCACCTCCATCGCCGAACTGCCGGTCACCATCACCCTCATCCTCCACGCCATCCGCCGCGCCGCCGAGGCCGAGGGCTTCGATCCCGACGATCCGGCGATCCGGGTGGAATGCCTGCGCGTCTTCTCGGCGGGCGGCCCGCTCAGCCAGGATGACGGGGTGAACTCCAGCTTCATCGGTGCGCGGATCGCCCTCAGCGGCAGCGCCATGCAGAAGGTCATCGCCTCGGTGGTGCCGAAACTGGCTGCCGCCTTCGGCCAGAAGCTGATGGCCCAGGCCGTGCCGATCCTCGGCGCGGTGGCCGGCGCCACCCTGAACGCCGCCTATCTCAGCTACTACCGCGAGATCGCCGAGATCCGCTTCGCCCTGCTGCGCCTGTCGCAGACCCACGGCGCGCCGCAGGTGCTCACCGCCTTCCAGAACGCCGTCGCCCCACCAAAACTGAACCGCTGACCATTTTCTGTCCGAAAATATCCTCGGGGGGAGCCGCCATCAGGCGGCGGGGGGCAGACAGCCCCCCGCAAAATTTCGCAGAAATTTCGCTGCCCGTCCTCAGTCGACCTGCGTCGCCAGCCAGTCCAGCACCGCCGGCCGCACCGTCTCGGCGCCTTCCGCCCGCGCCGCGTCGATCACCCGGCGGGCCCCGGTCAGGTCCACCCGGCGCAGCAGCGCCTTCACCGGGCCGATCGAGGCGGGGCGCATCGACAGGGTGCGGATGCCGAGCGCGGCGAAGCACAGCGCCTCGATCGGGCGCCCCGCATCCTCGCCGCAGAAGGACAGCGGCGTGTCCGTCTCGGCGCAGCGTTGGATGATCTGCTCGATCAGGTTCAGGAAGCTGACGTTGAGCACGTCATAGCGCCGCCGCACCCGCTCGTTCTCGCGGTCGGCGGCGAAGAAGAACTGCTTCAGGTCATTGCCGCCGATCGAGATGAAATCCGCCGTCTCGAAGAAGCTCCTCGGCGCGAAGGCGAGGCTCGGCGTCTCCAGCATCGCCCCGATCTTCAGTTCCTGCGGCACCGGATGGCCCAGGCTGCGCTCGCGGTGGATCTCGCGCAGCAGGTGGCTGCGGGCCGAGGCGAATTCGTGCTGCTCCGAGATGAAGGGGAACATCACCGTCAGGTCGCGCCCGTTGCTGGCGCGGATCAGCGCCTGCAGCTGCATCCGCAGCACCCCCGGCTTGTCCAGCCCGACCCGGATCGCCCGCCAGCCCATCGCCGGGTTCGGCTCGTCCTGCGGCTTCATGTAGGGCAGCACCTTGTCCGAGCCGATGTCCAGCGTGCGGAACACCACCTTGTGGCCCTGCGCCGCGTCCATCACCCGGGCGTAGAGCCGCGCCAGCTCGTCGCGTTTCGGCATCTGGTTGCGGATCAGGAACTGCAGCTCGGTGCGGAACAGCCCGACCCCCTCGGCGCCGGAGCTCTCCAGCGAGGGAAGGTCGGCCATCAGCCCCGCGTTCATCTGCAGCTTCACCACCGCGCCGTCCTTCGACTGCGCCGGCAGGCCGCGCAGCGAGGCGTAGCGCTCCTGCGCCTTGGCCTGCATGGCGATCTTGTCGCGGAAGGCGGCGGCGACCGTGGCCTCGGGCCGCAGATGGACGATGCCCTGATCGCCGTCGACCATGATGTGATCGCCGTTCAGCGCCTCGGTGGTGATGCGCTCGGCATGGATCACCAGCGGGATCGCCAGCGCCCGGGCGACGATGGCGGCATGGCTGCCGACCGAGCCTTCCTCCAGCACCACGCCGCGCAGCTTGCGGCCATAGTCCAGCAGTTCCGCCGGGCCGATGTTGCGCGCCACCAGCACCGGATTCTCCGGCATGGCGGCGCCGGTATCCTTGCCCTGTCCGGTCAGGATGCGCAGCAGCCGGTGCGAGAGATCGTCGAGATCGTGCAGCCGGTCGCGCAGATAGGCGTCGGGCACCTGCTCCATCCGGGCCCGGGCCGCCGACTGCTCCTTCTGCACCGCCGCCTCGGCCGAAAGCCCCGCGCCGATGTCCTCCTCCATCCGCTTGAGCCAGCCGCGCGAATGGGCAAACAGCCGGTAGGCCTCCAGCACCTGCTTCTGTTCCTTGTCGAGGCTTGCCGCCGACAGGAGATCATCGACCGAGACGCGCAGCTGCAGCACTGCGGCGCGGATGCGCTCGGTCTCGGCCACCGGATCGTCGGCCACCGGGTTGGTCACCACGACGCGGGCCTCGTGCAGCCAGACATTACCTTCGGCCGCGCCCTCCTGCCCGGTGTTGCCGCGGAACAGGACGGGCCGGGTGTGCTTGGCCGACAGCGCCTCGCCTTCGCCGATGAAGGCCCCCAGTTCGGTCATCTCCGCCAGCACCATGGCCACCACTTCGAGCGCGTAGATCTCGTCATCGGAATATTCGCGCTGGTTGCGCGACTGCACCACCAATACGCCTAGCTTCTCGCCGACCCGCTGGATCGGCACGCCGAGGAAGGAGGAATAGATCTCCTCGCCGGTCTCGGGCATGAAGCGAAAGCCGCGTTCGGCCGGCGCATTGCCGGTGTTCACCGGCGCGGCCGAGCGGGCGACGCGCCCGACCAGGCCCTCGCCCAGCTTCAGTCTTGTCTGGTGCACGGCGTCGGGGTTCAGGCCCTCGGTGGCGCAGAGCTCCAGCGTTTCGCTGTCGCGGAACAGGTAGATCGAGCAGACCTCGGTCCCCATCGAGTCCGCGATCAGGCTGGTGATCCGGTCAAGCCTGTCCTGGCCCTTGCCGGGGACGGCAAGACTGTCACGCAAACGCTTGAGAAGCTTGCGGCTTTCGCTTTCGCTGCGTTCGGGCATGTCCCCCCGGCGGTGGTTCGGCCTTAATTGGCCGTTTCAAGTGCGAAGGCATCATGGAGCGCCTGCACCGCGAGTTCCATATATTTCCGGTCGATCAGCACCGAAATCTTGATCTCGGAGGTGGCGATGACCTTGATGTTGACGCCATCGGCGGCCAGCGCCTTGAACATCGTCGCCGCAACCCCGGCGTGCGAGCGCATGCCGATGCCGACGACCGAGACCTTGGCCACATCGGTGTCGCTGACCAGATCGTCATACATGATCGCTCCGGCGGCCTTGGCATCCTCCAGCGCCTTGCGGGCGCGGGCGACCTGGTTCACCGGGCAGGAGAAGGTCATGTCGGTCACGTTCACCGTGCGGCCGCCCAGATCCTTCTCCGAGATGTTCTGCACGATCATGTCGACATTCACGCCCGCCTCGGCCAGGGGGCCGAAGATCGCCGCGGCGACGCCGGGCCGGTCCTCGACGGTGACCAGCGTCATCTTCGCCTCGTCGCGCGAGTAGGCGACGCCAGAGACCACTTTCGATTCCATGATATCATCCTCGTCGCAAACCAGGGTTCCCGAAGTCTCGTCCGTGTCCTCGAAGGAGGACAGCACCCGCAGGCGCACATTGTAACGCATCGCCAGCTCGACCGAGCGGGTCTGCAGCACCTTCGCGCCCAGCGAGGCCAGCTCCAGCATCTCCTCGTAGGCGATCTTGTCGAGCTTGCGCGCCTTGGCGGTGATGCGCGGATCGGTGGTGTAGACGCCGTCCACATCGGTGTAGATGTCGCAGCGCTCGGCCGAAAAGGCGGCGGCGAAGGCGACGGCGGTGGTGTCCGACCCGCCGCGGCCCAGAGTGGTGATCCGGCCTTCGGGGCTCACGCCCTGGAAGCCCGCGACCACGGCCACCTTGAAGCCTTCGGCGAATTTCGCGTCGATGTTCTCGCGCGGGATCGACAGGAAGCGCGCGGCGGAATGCGCCGAGGTGGTCTGGATCGGCACCTGCCAACCCTGCCAGCTGCGCGCCGGCACGTCCATCTCCTGCAGCGTCAGCGCCATCAGCCCCGCCGTGACATTCTCGCCCGACGACACCACCGCGTCATATTCGCGCGCATCGAACAGCGGCGAGGTCTGCTCGACCCAGCCGACCAGCTCGTTGGTCTTGCCGGACATGGCCGAGACGATGACGATCACGTCATAGCCGCGCTCGACCTCGCGTTTCACCTTCTGCGCCGCATTCTGGATGCGGGCGAGATCGGCCACAGACGTGCCGCCGAATTTCATCACTAGAAGCGGCATGGCAAAACCCCTGCGGCCGGACCCGGAATTGCGGCGGTTCTTATGCGGGGCAGGGGGGAAGGGCAAGAGGCGACTGACCGCAGGCCGCTGACATGCAACTGTCGCAGAGCGCTGATAGCCGGGCCTATGCTGTTTGCAAGGTGAGGGTGTGATGGACGGAACGCGGACGGACGGGACGGCGGCGGAAATCGAGGCGCGGGCGCTGCTCGGCCAGCTGACGGCGCTGAGGGCCGGGCTGGCGGCGCGCTCCGAGGCGCGCATGGCCCGCTGGGCGCCGCGGGTGCAGCGTCAGGCCTTCCTCGGCTCGATCTGCAACATGGCCGACTGGCTGGCGCTGCGCGAGGCCGACCTGACGCCGCTGCAGCCCGGCCTCGCCCGTCTCGGCCTTTCCACGCTGGGCCGGCTCGACGGCCATGTGCGCCCGTCGCTCGACGCGGTGATCGCCGCGCTCTCGGCCATCGCCGGCGAACCCGCGACCTTTCCCGGAGAGGAAGCCTTCGCCCAGGGGCTGCCCTGCCTCGCCGCCCGGCGCGACGCGCTCTTCGGGGCGCGCGGCGATGGCCCGCAGACCCGGATCATGGTGACCCTGCCGACCGAAGCCGCCACCGACCCGGCCTTGGTCGCGGCCCTCATTGCCGAGGGCGCCGACGCCTTCCGCATCAACTGCGCCCATGACGACCCCGAGGCCTGGGCGGCGATGATCGCCCATATCCGCGCCGCGGCGCCGGAGCGGCATATCCCGGTGTCGATGGATCTCGGCGGGCCGAAGTTCCGCATCGTCGAGCTGACCGACAAGCCCAAGCACCGCTTCTTCCCCGGTGACCGCTTCGCGCTGGTGGCCCGGCTGGAGGACGCGCCGAAAGGGCTGGTCGGAGCCACGCTCAGCCACCCCGCGCTGCTGGCCGCGCTGCAGCCGGGGGCCGAGGTTTCTGTCGACGACGGCAAGATCCGCGCCAAGGTGCGGGTGATGGGGCCGGACCATGCCGTGCTGGAGGTGATCCACGCTCCCACCAAGGGCGCCAAGCTGAAGCCCGAGAAGGGGGTGAACCTGCCCGGCGCCAATCTGCGCGTCGCGGCGCTGACCCCGGCCGACCTGGAGGCGCTGGATTTCGTCGCCCCGAACGCCGATCTCGTCGCCTTCTCCTTCGTGCAGACGCCGCAGGACGTGCGCGACCTGATCGCCGCGCTGCAGGCCCGCGCCGCGCCGGGGCGCGAACTGCCGGCGATCCTTTTGAAGATCGAGACCCCGCTCGGCCTGCGCAACCTGCCCGAGCTGATCGTCGAGGCGGGCGGCGTGCTGCCGGTCGCGGTGATGATCGCGCGCGGCGATCTGGCGGTGGAGATCGGCTTCGACCGGCTGTCGGAGATCCAGGAGGAGATCCTCTGGCTCTGCGAGGCAGCGCAGGTGCCGGTGGTCTGGGCGACGCAGGTGCTCGAGGGCATGGTGAAGGAAGGTCAGGCCAGCCGCGCCGAGGTGACCGACGCCGCCATGAGCCAGCGCGCCGACTGCGTCATGCTGAACAAGGGCCCGCATGTCGTGGCCGCCGTCGGCTTCCTGCGCGGCATTCTCGGCCGGATGGACAGGCACCACGCCAAGAAATCCGACCGGCTCGGCCCGCTGCGGGTCTGGGGTGAGGGCGCCTAGAGCGCCCGCCAGCCGATGTCCTTGCGGCAGAAGCCCTCGGGCCAGTCGATCGCCTCCACCATCGCATAGGCCCGGTCGCGCGCCTCGGCCAGCGTGGCGCCGCGCGCGGTGACGTTCAGCACCCGCCCGCCATTGGCCACGATCTTGCCGTCGCGCTCGGCGGTGCCGGCGTGAAACACCATCTGCGAGCTCGTTTCCGGCAGCGTCTCTAGCCCGCCGATGACCGAGCCCTTGGCATAGCTGCCGGGATAGCCCTTCGCCGCCATCACCACGGTCAGCGCATGGTCGGTGGCCCAGTTCACCTGCGCCTCCGCCAACCGCCCCTCGGCGCAGGCCAGAAGCAGGTCCAGCGCCTGCGCGCCGAGCCGCATCATCATCACCTGGCACTCCGGGTCGCCGAAGCGGGCGTTGTATTCCACCAGCCGCGCCCGGCCGTTCTCGATCATCAGCCCGGCATAGAGCACGCCCCGATAGGGCATGCCGCGCCGGGTCATCTCGGCCACGGTCGGCTTCACGATCTCGTCCAGCGCCTGCCGCTGGATCGCCATGGTCAGCACCGGCGCCGGGCAATAGGCGCCCATGCCGCCGGTATTCGGCCCCTCGTCGCCGTCGAAGGCGCGCTTGTGGTCCTGCGCCGTGCCGATGGGCAGCACCGTCTCACCATCGGTCAGCACGAAGAAGCTCGCCTCCTCGCCCGCCATGAACTCCTCGATCACCACCTCGGCCCCCGCCGCGCCGAACTCGCCGCCGAACATGTCGTCGATCGCCGCCAGCGCCTCGGCCTCGGTCATGGCGACGATCACGCCCTTGCCCGCCGCCAGCCCGTCGGCCTTCACCACGATCGGCGCGCCCTGCGCCCGGATGTAACCCTTCGCCGGTTCGGCCTTGTCGAACCGCGCCCAGGCGGCGGTCGGCGCGTTGCAGGCGTCGCAGACCTCCTTGGTGAAGCGCTTCGACGCCTCGAGCTGCGCCGCCTCGGCCGAGGGCCCGAAGGTCAGCAGGCCCGCCGCCCGCGTCATGTCGGCCACGCCCGCCGCCAGCGGCGCCTCGGGGCCCACCACGACGAAATCGACCGCATTGGCCTCGCAGAAGGCCACCACGGCGGCGCCGTCCAGAATGTCGAGATCGGCGCATTCGGCCAGCTGCGCGATGCCCGCATTGCCGGGGGCGACGATCAGCCGGTCGCATTTCGGGTTCTGCTTGATCGCCCAGGCGAGGCTGTGTTCGCGCCCGCCGCTGCCAAGGATCAGGATGTTCATATGCGCCCCCGCTCAGGTTTGCGCTGTCCTAATCGGGCGGGGGGCTTCGGGCAAGGGCGCGCGGCTCCGGAGCGGGGCTTAACCTTTCCTTTGGCCGGAGGCATCATGCTTGCCCCGAGTCTCCAGAGGATGCCATGTTCCACCGCCTTGCCCTTGCCTTCGCCGCCCTGTGCCTCTCCGTCCTCCCCGTCGTGGCGCAGGATGACGCCACCGTCAGCCGCTGGCTGGGCGTCGCCTTCGCCCGGCTGCCCACCCCCGACCGCATCGCCGTGCAGGACGAGCTCAGCCTCGCAGGCCTGTTCACCACCGCGATCGACGGCCACGAGGGCGAAGATACCGACACCGCTCTGCTCTACAGCGTCGATTTCATCGCCGACAACTCGCTGGGCCATGTGGTGATCCCGATGGCCGGGCCCGAGGACGCCGAGGCCTATGTGCAGGCGCTCGGCCGGCGCGAACACTCCGACTGGCTCTATGGCGAGGGGGAAGAGGGCGAGTGACCCGGTTGCCTCGGCCCGCCCGCTCGGGCAGAAAGGCCGGATGAGCGATCTCTTCGAAGACCCGGCCCCCGGCAACGCCCCCGAATACACCGTGTCGGAGCTTTCCGGCGCGGTGAAGCGGGTGATCGAGGGCGAATTCGGCCTCGTCCGGGTGCGCGGCGAGATCGGCCGGGTCTCGCGCCCCGCCTCGGGCCATCTCTACTTCGACCTGAAGGACGACCGTTCGGTGATCGCCGCCATCGCCTGGAAGGGCCAGGCGGCGCGGATGCAGGTCCGCCCCGAGGAGGGGATGGAGGTCATCGCCACTGGCCGGATGACCACCTTCCCCGGCCAGTCGAAATACCAGCTGATCGTCGAGGATGTCGCCCCCGCCGGGGCCGGCGCCCTGATGGCCATGCTCGAGAAACGCCGCGCGGCGCTGGCCGCCGAGGGGCTCTTCGATGCCGAGCGCAAGCGCCCGCTGCCCTATCTGCCGCAGGTGATCGGCGTGGTCACCTCGCCCTCCGGCGCGGTGATCCGCGACATCCTGCACCGGCTGCGCGACCGTTTCCCGCGCCATGTGCTGATCTGGCCGGTCGCCGTGCAGGGCGAGCGCTGCGCCCCCGAGGTCGCCGCCGCCATCCGCGGCTTCAACGCGCTGGAGCCGGGCGGCCCGATCCCGCGCCCCGACCTGCTGATCGTCGCCCGTGGCGGCGGCAGCCTCGAAGACCTCTGGGGTTTCAACGAGGAGATCGTGGTGCGCGCCGCCGCGGCCAGCACCATCCCGCTGATCTCCGCCGTGGGCCACGAGACCGATACCACGCTGATCGACTTCGCCTCCGACCGCCGCGCCCCGACCCCGACCGCCGCCGCCGAAATGGCGGTGCCGGTGCGGCTCGACCTGCTGGCGACGGTGGACGGGCAGGGGGCGCGCATGTCGCGCTCGGTGGCGCAGGCGGTCTTCGCCCGGCGCCAGCGGCTGAGCGATCTGTCCCGCGCGCTGCCCCGGCTCGACGCGCTGACCCAGGGCGCGGCGCAGCGCTTTGATCTGTGGTCCGGGCGGCTCGGCGGGGCGCTGACCGCGCTGGTCCGGGCCAAGCGGGCGCGGCTCGACCCGCTCGGCGCGCATCTGCGGCCGCGGCTGCTGGCCGACCTCGTCTCGCGCAGCCGCGAGCGGCTGGCCGACCGCAGCCGCGCGCTGGAGGCTGGCCATGCCCGCCGCACCGAACGCGCCGCCGACCGGCTGGCCTCGCTCTCGGCCCGGCTCGATCCGGCGCTGAGCCGCAGCGTCGCCGAGGCCGCCCGCCATGCCGCGCGCGACCGCAACACGCTGAACGCGCTGACGGCCCGGCTGGAGGCCGCGCCGGCAGAGCGGCTGCGCCGGCTCTCCGACCGGCTGGAGGCGCTGGACCGTATCCGCCAGACCCTCGGCTATACCGAGACGCTGCGCCGCGGCTATGCGGTGGTGCGGGGCGACGGCGCCGTGGTCACCACCAAGGCCGAGGCCGAACAGGCCAGCGCGCTGGAGATCGAGTTCCGCGACGGCCGCCTTGCGCTCGGACCGCGCAAGCCGAAACGCGCCAAGCCCGCCGATCCGCCGCCGGAGCAGGGCAGCCTGCTCTAGATGTTCGATAGGGTAAAGCTGTGGCCGCTCAACCCCGCCGCAACCCGCAGCCGATGTTCGATCTACACCCCGACATCCGGCCCGGCGCAGATCAGCGGCGCCTTGCTCTGCGCCACTTCCGACAGTTCCG
>NZ_PZKG01000034.1 GCF_003034985.1 Cereibacter changlensis JA139 | reverse complement strand
CCCGGACCCCCGCAGGATATTTAGAGACAGAAAATGCGGGTCAGTCGATGCCTTGCGCGATCAGCCCCTCCAGCACCTTGTCCAGCGTCACCGGCATGTCGCGGACCCGGACGCCGCAGGCGTTGTAGATCGCGTTGACGATGGCGCCGCCGGCGCCGCAGATGCCGAGCTCGCCGATGCCCTTGGCCTGCAGCGTGCCGCCATAGGCGTCGCGCTCGTCGAGGAAGTGCACCTCGAGCTGCGGCACGTCGGCATTGGTCGGCACATGGTATTCGGCGAGGTCGTGGTTCACGATATGGCCGTCGCGCGCGTCATGGATCATCTCCTCCATCAGCGCCATGCCGATGCCGAAGGTCATCCCGCCCAGACACTGCGAGCGCGCGGTCTTGGCGTTCAGGATGCGGCCGCAGGCGAAGGCGCCCTCCATCCGCCGCACCCGCACCTCGCCGGTGACGGCATTGACCGCCACCTCGGCGAAATGCGCGCCGAAGGTGGCGTTGCGCACCGCCTTGCCGGCCTCGCCGGGCTCCAGATGCCCTTCCTCCTGCAGCGCTTCGGTCAGCAGCTCGGGCAGCGGGCGGGTGACGTTGCCGCAGATCGCCCGGCCGTCCTTCAGCGTCAGCTCCTCCTCGTCGCAGCCCATCAGCCCGGCGATGCGGACGCGGATCGCCTCGCAGGCCAGCGCCACGGCGGAGCCGGTCGAGGCCGCGCCCCAGGAGCCGCCCGAGCCGGGACCGTCTGGCAGGGCGCTGTCGCCGAGATGGGTGGTCACCGCCTGCATCGGCAGGCCCAAGAGCTCGGCGGCGATCTGGGTCAGGATCGTGTAGGTGCCGGTGCCGATGTCGGTCATGTTGGTCTCGACCAGCGCCGTGCCCTCGGGCGAAAGCGTGACGCGGGCCTTGGCCTCGCCCAGCATGTTCACCCGCACCGCCGAGGCCATGCCCATGCCGACCAGCCATTCGCCCTCGCGGCGGGTTCCGGCAGGTTGGCGCGCCTGCCAGCCGAAGCGCTGCGCCCCGTCGCGCAGCGCCTCGGCCAGCATGTTGGAGGAGAAGGGCTTGCCGGTCTCTGGATCGGCGTCGGGGATATTGCGCAGCCGCAGCTCGACCGGGTCGATGCCGGCGGCCTCGGCCAGCTCGTCCATCGCCGCCTCGAAGACCAGCACTCCGACCGCCTCGCCCGGGGCGCGCACCGAGCCGGCCGGGGTCAGGTTGACCCGGGCGATGCGGTGGACGATCTGGCGATGCGCGGCGGCATAGGTGAAATGCGTGGCCTGCGCCACCGGCTCGGAGAAGCTCTCGTCGGGCAGGTTCGACACCAGCGCTTCGTGGCCGAGCCCGGTCAGCCGCCCTTCGGCATCGGCGGCGAGCCGGACGCGCTGGCTGGTTGCCGAACGGCGGGTGATCGCCTCGAACTCCTGCGGCCGCGACAGGGCGACGCTGACGGTGCAGCCCAGTTCGCGTGCGGCGAAGGCGGCGGCGACCGCCTCGGGGCCGATCCCGAGCTTGGAGCCGAAGCCGCCGCCGACATAGGGAGAGACGATCCGCACCTTCTCGGCGGGAACGCCGAGGGAGTCCGCCAGTTCCGGCGCGTTGTAGTTCGGCATCTGGTAGCTGCCGTGACACAGCAGTTGGTCGCCGGTCCAGGTGGCGATGACGCAATGCGGCTCCATCGCCGCCGCCGCCATCGAGGGGGTGGTGTAGCTGACGTCGATGCTGAAGGCCGCTTCGCGCATCGCCCGGTCCAGATCGCCCTGCGCGCTCTGCTTCTTCTCCGGCAGTTCCGGCGTCACCGCCTCGGGGTCGAGCGCGCCGCCCTCCTCGGCATAGCGCACGACGAGCCGCTGCGCCCCATCGCGGGCCTGCTCGAAACTGTCGGCCACGACCAGCGCGATCGGCTGGCCATAATAGGCGACCTCCTCCGGGCCCTGTACCGGGGCCTTGCCGGCGGTGCCCTGCGCCGGGTTGCGCAGGAAGCAGGCGTCGGCCAGCACGGCGCGCACGCCGGCCATGGCCAGCACCGCCTCGCGGCCCAGCGACAGCACCCGGCCCTTGGGGATGGTGGCGCGCACCAGCACGCCATAAGCGGGGGCGGCATGGGCCGCGCCATGCAGGCTGCGGGCCTGCTCGGCGGCATAGACGGCGCGGCCTGTGACCTTCAGCGCGCCCTCGCTGCGCTCCAGGGGCGCGCCGATCACGCCCTGCGCCATGTCGTCGAGACGGTTGCGGGCGTCGGGCTTGTCGAACTTCAGGTGGGCGGTCATTGCATCTGGCCTTTCGCAGCCTCGGTCAGCACCGCGACGAGGGTGCGACGGAGGAGGGGGATCTTGAACTCGTTGCCGCCCTGGCCTCTGGCCTCCGCCAACAACAGGTCGGCGGCGGCGTCGAAGCCGGCGCGGTCGGCGGGACGGCCGACAAGCGCGGCTTCGACCGCCGCATCGCGCCAGGGCTTGTGCGCCACGCCGCCGAAGGCCAGCGCCACCTCGGCGAAGCTGCCGGCCTCGATCCGCACCACCGCGGCCACCGAGACCAGCGCGAAGGCGTAGGAGGCCCGGTCGCGCACCTTGCGGTAGATGTGGCTGCCGCGCAGCGGCGGCGGCAAGAGGACCGCGGTGATCAGGTCGCCGGGGGCGAGCGCCGTCTCGATCTGCGGCGTGTCGCCGGGCAGGCAGTGGAACTCCGCCATCGGGATCAGCCGGCGGGCGCCGTCCGGCGTCTCCACCTCGACCGCCGCATCGAGCGCGCGCAGCGCCACAGCCATGTCGCTGGGATGGGTGGCGATGCAATGCTCGCTCGCCCCGAAGATGGCGTGGTTGCGGGTGACGCCGCCGATCGCGGCGCAGCCGGTTCCGGGCTGGCGCTTGTTGCAGGCCTGCGCCGTGTCGTAGAAATACGGGCAGCGGGTGCGCTGCAGCAGGTTGCCGCCGGTCGTCGCCATGTTGCGCAGCTGACCCGAGGCGCCGGCGAGCAGGGCGCGCGACAGCACCGCATAGTCGCGCCGGACGCGCGGATCGGCGGCGAGGTCGCTGTTGCGCACCAGCGCGCCGATGCGCAGCCCGCCGTCGGCGGTCTCCTCGACGCCGCCGAGATCGAGCCGGGTCACGTCGACCAGCCGGGCCGGGGTGACGATCTGCAGCTTCATCAGGTCCAGCAGGTTGGTGCCGCCGGCGATGAACTGGGTCTCGGGGCGGCACCCCTCGGTGGCGGCGGCGGCGGAGCTTTCGGCACGGATATAGTCGAAGGGGATCATTCCGCGGCCTCCGCGACGGTTTCCGCCTCGCCGACCTGGGTGATCGCCTCGACGATGTTGGGATAGCAGGCGCAGCGGCAGAGGTTGCCGCTCATCCGCTCCGAGATCTCCTCGACGCTCAGCCGGGCAGGGGCCTCGAGATCCGCCGAGACATGGCTGGGCCAGCCGGCGCGGATCTCCTCCAGCATGGCGGTGGCCGAGCAGATCTGACCGGGGGTGCAATAGCCGCACTGGAAGCCATCCTGCGCGAGGAAGGCCGCCTGCATCGGCGACAGCGCGCCGGGGGCGCCGAGCCCCTCCACCGTGGTGATCTGCGCGCCGTCCTGCATGCAGGCCAGCGTCAGGCAGGAGTTCACTCGCCGCCCGTCGACGATGACGGTGCAGGCGCCGCATTGGCCGTGGTCGCAGCCCTTCTTCGTGCCGGTCAGGCCGATGTGGTGGCGCAGCGCGTCGAGCAGGGTGGTCCGGGCGTCGGCGTCGATCTCGTGTGTCTCGCCGTTGATCGAGAGTCTCGTCTTCATGGGTGCCTCCGCAGGGGATGGGGGTGCCTTGTCCTCCGACGGGAGGTTGCGGGGCCAACCAGCGCCGGACGGGTTGGTTCCCTGAGGCGCCGCGCCCGTCCGCGAGGGAACCTCTGCCTTTCCCCGGGGTTTCCTGCTCTGTAACAGGAGACCGCGCATGGCCACAGCCACCCCCGAGGACCCCGGCCGGGGACGGACCGCCGACGCCCCTCGCAAGATTCCGGCCAAGGGCTGGAAAGACATCTTCTGGCGGGTCTGGGCCGCGGTGGGCGAGGACCGGGTGCTCCTCGTCGCCGCCGGCGTGACCTTCTACCTGCTGCTGGCGCTGTTCCCGGCGCTGGCCGCCTTCGTCTCGCTCTACGGGCTATTCGCCGACCCGGCGAGCATCTCCGATCAGGTCGCGGCGCTGCGCGGCGTGCTGCCGGACGAGGCGATGGCCATGCTGACCGACCAGCTGAACACGCTGGCCGCGGGCGGGCGCAGCTCGCTGACCTGGGGCTTCTTCCTTTCCTTCGCCGTCGCCTTCTGGAGCGCCAACAACGGGATGAAATCCATCATCGAGGCGATGAATATCGCCCATGAGCAGCGCGAAAGCCGGTCCTTCCTGCGCGTCACGCTGCTGTCCTTCAGCTTCACCCTCGGCGCGATGACGCTGGGGATCCTGATGATCCTCGCCGTGGGGGTGGTGCCGGCTGTGCTGGCGGTGCTGAACCTCGGCGGCATCGGCGCGTCGCTGCTCTGGCTGCTGCGCTGGCCCGTGCTGCTGCTGGTGGTGGCGATGGCGATGACGCTGCTCTACCGCTACGCCCCCGACCGCGAGCCGCCGGAATGGCGCTGGGTGACCTGGGGCAGCGGCATCGCCACGCTGGTCTGGCTGCTGGGCTCGGTCGCCTTCACCATCTATCTGGAGAATTTCGCCAATTACGGCGCGACCTACGGCTCGCTCGGCGCGCTGATCGGCCTCCTGCTCTGGATCTGGGTCGCGACCATCATCCTGATCATCGGCGCCGAGATCAATGCCGAGATGGAGCACCAGACCGCGCGCGACACCACCACCGGCCCGGAGGAGCCGATGGGCGAACGCGGCGCGCAGATGGCCGACACGCTGGGCGTCACGGCGGAGTGATCAGACCGCCATCGTCGCCTGGACGGCGCGGCCCCAGCGGGCGTATTTGGCCTGCCGCGTCGCCTCGTCCATCGCCGGTTCGAAGCGCCGCTCCAGCGCCCAGTCCTTGCCGAAGGCTTCGGGCCCGGGGTAGATCCCGGCCCGCATCCCGGCCAGCCAGGCGGCCCCCACGCGCCGTGGTCTCGCGCACCTGCGGCCGGTCGACCGGCGCGCCGATGATGTCGGAGAGGAACTGCATCGCCCAGTCCGACGCGCTCATCCCGCCATCGACCCTGAGCACACCCTCCGCCGCCTCATGCCCCGCCGCCGCCCAGTCGGCCCGCATCGCCTCCAAAAGGTCGCGGGTCTGGTAGCCGACGCTCTCGAGCGCCGCCCGCGCCAGCTCCGCCGGGCCGGAGTTGCGGGTGAGGCCGTAGATCGCCCCCCGGCTCTCGGGTCGCCAATAGGGCGCGCCGAGCCCGGTGAAGGCCGGCACCAGCACCACATCCTGCGCCGCATCGGCGCTCTCGGCCAGGGGCTGCGTCTCCTTCGCCTCGCGGATGATCTTCAGCCCGTCGCGCAGCCATTGCACCACCGCGCCCGCGATGAAGATCGAGCCCTCCAGCGCATAGGTCACCTCGCCGTCGAGCCGGTAGGCGATGGTGGTCAGCAGCCGGTTGCGGCTTTCCACCCGCTCGGCCCCGGTGTTGAGCAGGGCGAAACAGCCGGTGCCATAGGTCGATTTCATCATGCCCGGGCTGAAACAGGCCTGCCCGACCGTCGCCGCCTGCTGGTCGCCCGCCGCGCCGAGGATGGGGATCTCGCGCCCGAAGAGATCGGCGCGCGCCATGCCGAACTCCGCCGCGCAATCCTTCACCTCCGGCAGCATCGCCAGCGGCACGCCCAGAAGCCCGCAGATTTCCGCATCCCATTCGCCGCGCCGGATGTCATAGAGCATGGTCCGCGCCGCATTGGTCGCGTCGGTCACATGCGCCCGCCCGCCGGTGAGCTTCCAGATCAGGAAACTGTCCACCGTGCCGAAACAGAGCTGCCCGGCTTCCGCCCGCGCCCGCGCGCCCTCGACGTGGTCGAGCAGCCATTTCAGCTTTGTGCCGGAGAAATAGGGATCGAGCAGCAGCCCGGTGCGGGCGGTGATCAGCGGCTCATGCCCCGCCGCCTTCAGCGCCTCGCAGGTGTCGGCGGTGCGGCGGTCCTGCCAGACGATGGCGTTGTGGATCGGCTGCCCGGTCTCGCGGTCCCAGACCAACGCGGTCTCGCGCTGATTGGTGATGCCGATCGCGGTGATATCCTCCGGCCCGAGCTGCGCCCGCTCCACCGCCGCGCGCGCGGTTGCCGCGACGGTGGACCAGAGATCGGCCGGATCATGCTCCACCCAACCCGGCTGCGGATAGATCTGCGGAAACTCCTCCTGCGCGCTGGCCACGACCTGCAGCGCGGCGTCGAACAGGATCGCCCGCGACGAGGTCGTGCCCTGATCGATGGCAAGGATATGGCTCATGGTCGTCCCTCGGCTTCTTCTTGGCCCAAATACTCCCGCCGGAGGCGCCGCAGCCAGCGGCCCGCGCACCATTTTCCGTGTTCTCCGCGGCAGCCCGGGCGAGCGGGGGCTCGATGCCCCCCGAGCCCGGACTCCAGGGTGGGGCGAATTTTCTGCGAAAATTCGGGCGCGGGAGGGGATGTGGTGCGCCCTTGGCGGGCCGGGGCGCCTCCGGCGGGGGAGTATTTGGGGCAAGGAGAAACGGGGGCAGGCCGAAGCCCGCCCCCTGGGAGTGTCACTGCCAGGACTTGATCAGCTCGTCATAGCTGATGGTCTCGCCCTGCGGCTTCTCGTTCTCCAGCATCGCCACCGGCGCGCCGGGGGCGTCGAGCCACTCCTGCGGGTCCTTCTCCTCGTTCATCTTCGGACCCATGTCGCCCTGCACGCCGGCGCGCTCCAGACGCTCGAGCACCTTCTCCTGCTCGGCGCAGAGCGCGTCGAGCGCTTCCTGCGGGGTCTTGTCGCCCGACATGGCGTCGCCGATGTTCTGCCACCAGAGCTGGGCCATCTTCGGGTAGTCCGGGATGTTGGTGCCGGTGGGCGACCAGGCCACGCGGGCCGGAGAACGGTAGAATTCCACCAGACCGCCGAGCTGCGGGGCGCGGTCGGTGAAGCTCTGGTGCTGGATGGTGGATTCGCGAATGAACGTCAGGCCGGTGTGGGCCTTCTTCACGTCCACGGTCTTCGAGGTGACGAACTGGGCATAGAGCCAGGCCGCCTGCGCGCGATCTACCGGGGTCGATTCCATCAACGTCCAGGAGCCCACGTCCTGATAGCCGACCTTGGTGCCTTCCTGCCAGTAGGCGCCGTGCGGCGAGGGGGCCATGCGCCATTTCGGCGTGCCGTCCTCGTTCATCACCGGCAGGCCGGGCTTCACCATGTCGGCGGTGAAGGCGGTGTACCAGAACATCTGCTGGGCGATGTTGCCCTGGGCCGGGACCGGGCCCGCCTCGCCGAACACCATGCCCGCGGCTTCCGGGGGCGCGTATTTCTGCAGCCAGTCGATCGATTTGGTGATGGCATAGACCGCCGCCGCATCGTTGGTGGCGCCGCCGCGCGCGACGCAGGAGCCGACGGGACGCGAGTTCTCGTCCACCCGCACGCCCCATTCGTCGACCGGCAGGCCGTTCGGCTCGCCCTTGTCGCCCATGCCGGCCATCGACATCCAGGCGTCGGTGTAGCGCCAGCCGAGCGAGGGGTCCTTCTTGCCGTAGTCCATGTTGCCGAAGACCGAGGTCGGCCCGCCAGCATAGCTCATGTCGCGGCCGGTGAAGAATTCGGCGATGTCCTCGTAGGCGGACCAGTTCAGCGGAACGCCCAGCTCGTAGCCATACTTGGCCTGGAAGTCTTCCTTGGTCTTGGCGTCGTTGAACCAGTCGTAGCGGAACCAGTAGAGGTTGGCGAACTGCTGGTCGGGCAGCTGGTAGAGCTTGCCATCCGGGGCGGTGGTGAACTTCAGCCCGATGAAATCTTCGAGGTCGAGGTTGGGGTTGGTCACCGCGGCGCCGTCGCCGGCCATCCAGTCGGTCAGGTTGCGCGCCTGCTTGTAGCGCCAGTGGGTGCCGATCAGGTCGCTGTCGTTGATATAGGCGTCGTAGATGTTCTCGCCCGACTGCATCTGCGTCTGCAGCTTCTCGACGACGTCGCCCTCGCCGATCAGGTCATGCGTCAGGTTGATGCCGGTGATCTTGGAGAAGGCCGCGGCAAGCACCTTGGATTCGTATTCATGGGTGGTGATGGTTTCCGACACCACCTTGATGTCCATCCCGGCGAAGGGTTTCGCCGCGTCGATGAACCATTGCATCTCGGCTTCCTGCTCGGCGCGGGTCAGCGCGGACATGTCGCCGATCTCGGCGTCGAGGAAGGCCTTGGCCGCCTCCATATCCGCCCAGGCGGGCGCGCCGAGGGCCATCATCGCCAGCGCGATGGCCGTTGAAGTGGAACGCAGTCTCATTCTTGTCTCCTCCCAGAGATGTTGGACCTTTATACGTCAGACATGCCGATCTAGACCCAGCGGAACACCGCTGCGGCATAGATCAGGCAACAGATCAGCGCGCCCCAGAGGGGAGAGCCGAAGGCGGCGAGCCAGCCGAGGCAGAGGAAGGCCGAGCCCAGAAGCGAGATGAACAGCCGGTCGCCGCGCGTCGTCTCGATCCGGAGGAGGCCGATGCGCGGCGTCTCGGGAAAGCGGATCGCGAGGAAGGTGAAGACCAGCAGAAGGCAGGCGATGACGGCGAAGAAGATCGCGGTCGGTGTTGTCCAGGCCATCCAAGCCATTGTCAGACCCTCCCCAGGGCGAAGCCCTTGGCGATGTAGTTGCGGACGAAGTAGATCACCAGCGCGCCGGGGATGATGGTCAGCACGCCTGCGGCGGCCAGCACGCCCCAGTCCATGCCCGAGGCCGAGACGGTGCGGGTCATGATCGCGGCGATGGGCTTGGCGTTGACTGCCGTCAGGGTGCGGCTGAGCAGCAGCTCCACCCAGGAGAACATGAAGCAGAAGAAGGCGGCGACACCGACGCCGGAGGCGATCAGCGGCAGGAAGATGCGCAGGAAGAAGCGCGGGAAGGAATAGCCGTCGACATAGGCGGTCTCGTCGATCTCCTTCGGCACGCCGCGCATGAAGCCCTCGAGGATCCAGACCGCGAGCGGCACGTTGAACAGGCAATGCGCCAGCGCCACGGCGATATGGGTGTCGAACAGGCCCACGCTGGAATAGAGCTGGAAGAAGGGCAGGGCGAAGACCGCGGGCGGCGCCATGCGGTTGGTCAGCAGCCAGAAGAACAGGTGCTTGTCGCCCATGAAGCGGTAGCGCGAGAAGGCGTAGGCCGCGGGCAGGGCGACGCTGATCGAGATCACCGTGTTCAGCACGACGTAGATCAGCGAATTGACGTAGCCCATGTACCAGGACGGATCGGTCAGGATCACCGCGTAGTTGCGGAAGGTGAGATCCTGCGGCCAGAGGGTGAAGACCGAGGTGATCTCGGTATTGGTCTTCAGGCTCATGTTCACCAGCCAGTAGATCGGCACCAGCAGGAACAGGAGATAGAGGAACATGACGAAGGCGGAACCGCGCAGGGGCATCAGACACCGTCCCTTTTGTCGAGGTTGGTCATCACGGTGTAGAACACCCATGAGATCAGCAGGATGACGAGGAAGTAGATGAGGCTGAACGCCGCAGCCGGGCCGAGATCGAACTGGCCGATGGCCATCTTCACGAGGTCGATCGACAGGAAGGTGGTCGAGTTGCCCGGCCCGCCCCCGGTGACGACGAAAGGCTCGGTGTAGATCATGAAGCTGTCCATGAAGCGCAACAGCACCGCGATCAGCAGCACGCCCTGCATCTTCGGGAGCTCGATATAGCGGAACACGCTCCAGCGGCTGGCCTGATCGATCTTGGCGGCCTGATAATAGGCCTCGGGGATCGACTGCAGCCCGGCGTAGCAGAGGAGCGCCACCAGCGAGGTCCAGTGCCAGACATCCATGACGATGACCGTGAGCCAGGCATCCAGCGCGTTGCTGGTGTAGTTGTAGTCGACGCCGAGCCAAGCCAGCGTGTGACCCAGGAGGCCGATATCGACCCGGCCGAAGATCTGCCAGATGGTGCCCACGACGTTGAACGGGATCAGCAGCGGCAGCGCCATCAGCACGAGGCAGAGGCTGGACCAGAAGCCCTTCTTGGGCATGTTCAGCGCGACGAAGATGCCCAGCGGCACCTCGATGGCGAGGATGATCGCGGTGAACATGATCTGCCGGCCGAGCGCTGCATGGATGCGGTCGGAATGCAGCACGTCCTCGAACCATTCGAGCCCGGCCCAGAAGAACTCGTTGTTGCCGAAGGTATCCTGCAGCGAATAGTTGACAACTGTCATCAACGGGATCACCGCCGAGAAGGCCACCAAGAGCAGCACCGGCAGGACGAGGAACCAGGCCTTGTTGTTCTGTGTCTTGTCCATCAGGCAGCCCTCGCGCCGATCGGCGCCACGCGCCAGTCATCGGAATAGACGTTCACCATCTGCCAGGCGAAGCGCACCCGCGCATCCGCGCCGACAGGCTGGCCCTCGGGGGCGACGAGGTTCATCGGCTTGCCGAAGACCTCGCCACGGATGATGCGGTGGCGGCCCACGTCCTCGACCCGGGTCAGGCGGAAGGGCAGGCCCTCCTCGTCGGTCAGGCTGACGAACTCGGGGCGGATGCCGATCTGCACGCGGCCGGTGACCGAGCCGTAGTTCGCGCCAAGCTGCACCGGCACGCCGTTCACCGTCGCCTCGCTGCCCTGCACCGTCGCGTCGAGCAGGTTCATGCCCGGCGAGCCGATGAAATAGCCGACGAAGGTATGCGCCGGGGTCTCGAACAGCTCCTGCGGGGTACCCATCTGCACAACGCGCCCGTCATACATCACCACCACCTTGTCGGCGAAGGTCAGCGCCTCGGTCTGATCGTGGGTGACGTAGATCATCGTATGGCCGAAGTCGCGGTGCAGCGATTTCAGCTGGGTGCGCAGCTCCCATTTCATGTGCGGGTCGATCACCGTCAGCGGTTCGTCGAAGAGGATGGCGTTGACATCCTCGCTCACCATGCCGCGGCCGAGGCTGATCTTCTGCTTGGCGTCCGCCGTCAGCCCGCGCGCCTTGTGGTTCAGCCGCTCCTCCATGCCGATCATCGCGGCGATATGGTCGACCCGTCGCTTGATGTATTCGGCATCCTTGCCGCGGTTGCGCAGTGGGAAGGCGAGGTTCTCGCGCACGGTCATCGTGTCGTAGACCACCGGAAACTGGAACACCTGCGCGATGTTGCGTTCCGCCGTGGGGGCGTCGGTCATGTCGGTCTCGCCGAACAGCACCCGGCCATGCGAGGGCCGCACGAGGCCGGAGATGATGTTGAGAAGCGTGGTCTTGCCACAGCCGGAGGAGCCGAGCAGCGCATAGGCGCCGCCGTCCTGCCAGACGTGATCCATCTCCTTCAGCGCGAAATCGGCCTCGGATTTCGGGGTCGGGTGGTAGCTGTGCGCCAGCTTCGACAGGGTGATCTGTGCCATGCTCTCCCCCTCAGGCCGCAGCCGCGTAGGCCGCGGGGGCCACAAGCGCCCCGGCCTCGTCGAACAGATAGACATGCGCCGGGTCGAGCCAGACCGACAGCTGCGAGCCTGGCGCGAGATCATGCACCCCATGCACCAGCCCGACCCAGCGGTCGGCGCCATGCATCAGGTGCAGGAAGGTCTCCGATCCGGTGATCTCGGTCACCACCAGCTCGCAGACGAATTCCACCGCGGCGCCGGAATGGCGGTTGATCGCCAGATGGTTGGCGCGGAAGCCCGCCTGATAGCGCCCGTCGGCCAGGGCGGCGAAGGGACCGTCGGCGGGGGCGTTGGCCCTGCCGCCGAAGTTCATCCGGTGGCCCATCTTGGCCGCCGGCACGAAATTCATCGGCGGGTCCGAGAACACCCGCGCCGTGGTCGCATCCGCCGGGCGGCGGTAGACCTGCGGCGTCACGCCGAATTGCGTCACCCGGCCCTCCCAGAGTGTCGCGGTGTGGCCGCCCAGAAGCAGCGCCTCCTCCGGCTCGGTGGTGGCATAGACGAAGATCGCGCCCGATTCCTCGAAGATCCGCGGGATCTCGGCGCGCAGCTCCTCGCGCAGCTTGTAGTCGAGATTGGCCAGCGGCTCGTCGAGCAGCACCAGCCCCGCGCCCTTCACCAGCGCCCGCGCCAGCGCGCAGCGCTGCTGCTGGCCGCCCGACAGCGCCAACGGCTTGCGGTCGAGCATCGGGGTCAGCTTCAGCATCTCGGCGGTGGCGCGCACCTCGCGGTCGATCTCGATCTTCGACTTGCCCATCAGCCGCAGCGGCGAGGCGATGTTGTCATAGACGCTCATCGCGGGGTAGTTGATGAACTGCTGGTAGACCATCGCCACCCGGCGGTCCTGCACCCGCTGTCCGGTGACATCGGCGCCGTTCCACAGGATGCGCCCCGTCGTCGGCGCGTCGAGCCCGGCCATCAGCCGCATCAGGCTGGTCTTGCCCGAGAGCGTCGGCCCCAGCAGCACGTTCATCGTCCCCTTGGCCAGCGTGAGATCGGTGGGATGGATATGCGCCCGCCCCTCGACCACACGCGACACGCCCTGCAATTCCAGCGTCATCGTCCCCCCTCCGCCGCCGGGCTGAGCGCCCGGTCTTGCGCCGACCGCATGTAGGCGGCCAGCGCGTTCGTCTCTTCCACCGTCATGCGCAGCCCCAGCTTGCTGCGCCGCCAGATCACATCCTCCGCCGTGCGCGCATATTCGCGCTGCATCAGCCAGTCGACCTCCGCCTCGGTCAGCGTAGCACCAAAATCGCGTCCGAGTTCAACGGCATTGCATGCGCCGCGCAGAACCTGCCAGGCCTCGGTGCCATAGGCGCGGATCAGCCGCGCCGCCCAGGCCGGGGTCAGGAAGCCGTGATCGGCCTGCAGCCGCGCGGTCAGCGCCGCGCGATCGCCTTGCGGGAAATCGCCGCCGGGCAGGGCGACGCGCGCCGTCCAGGCCGGTTTCGCCTGCGGGAAATGCGGCGCCAGCCGCGCGAGCGCGCTTTCGGCCAGCCGCCGATAGGTAGTGATCTTGCCGCCGAAAACGTTCAGCAGCGGCGGACCGTTCTCGTCCAGCGACAGCACATAGTCGCGCGTCGCCGCCGTCGCCGACTTGGCGCCATCGTTGTAGAGCGGGCGGACGCCGGAATAGGTCCAGACGATGTCGTCGCGCGTGACGGGCTTGGCGAAATATTCCGAGGCGAAGGCGCAGAGATAATCCTGCTCCTCCGGCGTGCAGGTGGCCGAGCCGGGCGGGCCCTTGTGGTCGTGGTCGGTGGTGCCGATCAGGGTGAAATCCTGCTCGTAGGGGATGGCGAAGATGATCCGCCCATCGGTGCCCTGGAAGAAGTAGCAGCGGTCGTGGTCGAAGAGCCGCTTCGTCACGATATGGCTGCCGCGCACCAGCCGGACGCCCTCGCTGGAGTTAATGCGCAGCGTGTTGCGGATCACATCCTCGACCCAGGGCCCGCCGGCGTTCACGAGCGCCCGGGCACGGTGCTCGGCCCGGCCCTCCGGCCCCTCGGTCACCACGTGCCACAGATCGCCGCGCCGTTCCGCCGAGATCACCTTGGTCTGCACCAGAACCGTGGCGCCGCGCGCCTCGGCGTCGCGGGCGTTCAGCACGACGAGGCGCGAATCCTCGACCCAGCAGTCGGAATATTCATAGGCATGGGTGAACTTCGGCTTCAGCGCCCGGCCTGCCGGATCGCGGGTCAGGTCCAGCGTGCGCGCCGGGGGCAGGATCTTGCGGCCGCCCATGTGGTCATAGGTGTAGAGCGCGGCGCGGATCAGCCAGGCCGGGCGGCGACCCTTCAGCCAAGGCATCAGCCTGCCGAGGATGCGCGACACCGGCGTGTTGCTCTCGAAGCGCATGTCCTCGTGATAGGGCAGCACAAAGCGCATCGGCCAGCTGATATGCGGCATGGCCACCAGCAGCGTCTCGCGCTCTTCCAGCGCCTCGCGGACCAGGCGGAACTCGAAATACTCGAGGTAGCGCAGCCCGCCGTGGAACAGCTTGGTCGAGGAGGAAGAGGTGGCCTGGGCAAGATCGCCCATCTCGGCCAGCGTCACGCTGAGCCCGCGGCCGCTGGCGTCGCGGGCGATGCCGCAGCCGTTGATCCCGCCGCCGATAACGAAAAGATCGACCGGATCGCTGGTCGCGATGCGCATGGCCACGATGGTCTCCCCCCTGTTCGTGCAGGGCCAAGGAACCGCAGCTGCGACCTTTTGTCAAAGGTTAATTTTCGTTAATGCGCGCTCGCGGGCAAAACGAATATGACAGGTTTCGCTTTTCTGCGTTGCGACGCTGGCCTTGGGCAAAGAAAAAGGCCCCGGCGAAGCGCCGGGGCCTTGTCGTGAAACCTGTGCTTGGATCAGTTCGCCGGGACCGGAGCCGCCGGGGTGCTGGTCCCGCCGGGCTCGCCTGTCACCGGGTCGGCCCGGTCCAGCGTCGCGTCGCCGGTGCGGCCGTCGATGGTCACGTCGGCCCCTTCCGGAGCAGTGCCCTCCGCGGCCTCGTACATCAGCCACCAGACGAACAGGCCCAGGGCGAAGACGAGCACCGCGATCATGCCGATGAGCGGGCCGCGGTGGCGTTTGGTCTGTTTTTTCACATTCGTTTCGGAGGCGGACATCGCGCATCCCTTCCTGTTTCTGGCCGGGCCTCGGCCCGGTCTTCCTGCCATCCGGCGACACGCCGAGCGGCCTCTGGGAAAACAACCCCCGCTGGCCGGCTTGGTTCCCCGATCACCTCTCGGGCAGGGCGTAGGCGATGACATAATCGCCGGGCTTGGTACCGACCGAGCCATGCCCGCCGGCGACCATCACCAGATACTGCCGGCCGTCCTGCATGTAGGTCATCGGCGTCGACTGGCCGCCGGCGGGAAGCCGCGCCTTCCACAGCTGTTCGCCGGTGGTCAGGTCGTAGCCGCGCAGGTAGTTGTCGACCGTCGCGCCGAGGAAGGCCACGCCGCCCTTGGTAATGATCGGCCCGCCGATGCCGGGGACGCCCAGCTTGAAGGGCAGGGGCAGCGGGGTCATGTCACGAACTGTGCCGTTGCGGTGCTGCCAGGCGATCTCTCCGGTGCGCAGGTCGGCGCCGGCGACATAGCCCCACGGCGGCGCCGAACAGGGCACGCCGAGGATGCCGAGGAACGGCCCCATGACCACGCCGTAAGGCGCGCCCTCGTTGCGGTTCAGCCCCTGTTCGCTGGCGGTCGCGCCTTCCACAGGCGCCGGAATGTCGGCGGCGGGGACGAGGCGCGAGGTGAAGGGCAGGTAGGTCGGCATGCCGAACATCACCTGGCGCTCCGGGTCGACCGCGATCGAGCCCCAGTTGAACACGCCAAAGTTGCCCGGATAGACGATGGTCCCGTTGATCGACGGCGGCGTGTAGCGCCCTTCGTAGTTCAGCCGGTGATACTGGATGCGGCAGGCCAGCTGGTCGAAGACGCTGACGCCCCACATGTCCTTCTCGCGCAGCATGTCCGGCTTGAAGGTCAGGGCCGAGGTGGGCTGGGTCGGGGCGGTGAAATCCTCGGGGATGGCGCCGCCCGGCGCGGGCTCTTCGGTCACCGGCAAGATCGGCTCGCCGGTCTCGCGGTTCAGCACGTAGATGTCGCCCTGCTTGGTCGGCCCCACCAGCGCCGGCAGCGTGCTGCCGTCGGGCTGGGTCAGGTCGATCAGCACCGGCTGGGCCGGCACGTCCATGTCCCAGAGGTCGTGGTGCACGGTCTGGAACACCCATTCGCGCTGGCCGGTGGTCACGTTCAGCGCCACGATGGAGGAGGAATGCTCCTCGACCGCCTCGCTGCGGCCCATGCCCAGCTGATCGGGCACCTGATTGCCGAGCGGGATGTAGACGAGCCCGCGTTCCTCATCGACCGAGAAGACCGACCAGCTGTTCGGCGAGTTCGCCACATAGGTCTCGCCGGCCTCGTAGTCGATCGGGGCGGTGTCGTCGGGATTGCCGCTGTCCCAGTTCCACAGCAGCGCGCCGGTGTTGATGTCGAAGGCGCGGATCACGCCGGAGGGCGACTGGATCGAGAAGTTGTCGTTCACCGCGCCGCCGAAGATCAGCCGGCCGTTCACCGCGATGGGAGGCGAGGTCGAGTAGTAGTAGCCCGCCGGGTTGTAGGGCATGCCACGCTCCAGCCGAAGCACGCCGCCATCGCCGAAGCCGGTGCAGAGCGTGCCGGTGCGGGCGTCGAGCGCGATCAGACGCGCGTCGGCGGTGGGCATGTAGATCCGCTCGGCGCAGGCGGCGTCGGCCGCGCGCGCCGGGTCGCGCCAATAGGTCACGCCGCGGCAGGTCTGGTGCTGGCGGTCGGGCTCCAGACCCGAATTCGCATCATAGCGCCAGATCTCCTCGCCGCTGGCCGCGTCGAGCGCGATGGCGAGGTTGTGCGGCGTGCAGATGTAGAGATTGTCGCCGACCTTCAGCGGCGTCACCTGATAGGTGGTCTCGGTCACGTCCTGCGGCAGCTTCACGTCGCCGGTCTGGTACTGCCAGACCTGCTCGAGTTCGCCGACGTTCTGGATGTTGATCTGCTGCAGTGGCGAATAGCGCTGGCCGTACTGGGTGCGGCCGTACTGATGCCACTCCTCGTCGCCTGCCGTCGGCCCCAGATCGGGGTCGGCGCTGACCACCTCGACCGGCAGCGAGCCGGAGATGTCGGCGGGATCCTGGGTCATCGAATAGACGCCGACCGCGATGGCGGCGATCAGGCTGAGCGCGATCGGCAGGCCGGGGGCGGGGCGGTCGGCATCGGTCGGCAGCCGCCGGCGCATCGCCGGGAGGTAGAGCCAGATGCCGAGCAGGGCGATGACGCCGCCACGCGGCACCAGTTGCCACCAGTCGAAGCCGACCTCCCAGATCGCCCAGGCGAGCGAGCCGACGATGACCAGCGCGTAGACGGTCAGCGCCTCGGCGCTGCGGCGGAAGATCAGCACGGCCACGGCGAGGATCGCCAGACCGACGACGGCGTAATAGGCGCTGCCGCCGAGCGTCAGCAGCCAGACCCCCGGAATGAACAGGCCGAGGCCCATGAGGGCGAATACAATTCCGGTGGCGGCCAGCATGCAGAGTCTCCTTTGGTCGGTTGCCGTGGGAACACCGGAAAAAGCGGCGAGGTTCCATGCAAAAAGGCGCGCGGTTGCCCGCGCGCCTGTCTTGTTGCCTTAATGGATCAGCTTGCGCCGATTACATCGGGTATTCGGGCATGCTCTGGATCTCGGCTTCGCTCATCGGCAGGACGATGCGGTATTCGCTCGAGTCGGCATTGTTGTAGAGCTCGATCTGGCTGACCGGAACGGCGACCATCTTGGAGTCGGCGCCCATGTACTGGCCCACGTCGAAGACGATCTGGCTGGCCGAACCGTCGGCGCCCGAGACGACCTGCGACACCGCGCCGACGACTTGGCCCTCGGTGGTGTAGATGTTCACGTTCTGCAGGCTCGACGCCATGACCGGCGTGCCGCTGTAGCGGGCATAGCCATCGGTCGGGGTGGTCGAGGTGGTGGTGGTCGAATCCACCATCGGCGTGTTGGCGGCCTCGGCCGGGCTGTTCAGCGCCGGATCCGCAAGCTCCGTGGGATCGGTGGTGATGCCGTCGGTGCTGTCGTTGTCGCTTTCCTGCGACTCGGAGGCGCTGTCGCCGGAGTCGGAGCCGTCGGTCGAGCCATTATCCTGGGCATGAACCGAAAATGCCGTCATCGTGGCCAGGGCAGCGGTCAGCGTTACAAACTTGTTCATGTCATTTTCCTTTGGCTAAAATCACGGATGTATCGGCAGAGCCTCACACCCTGCGAATTGACAACGTCCGATTTACATTCCGGTTTCGCCTGCTCGCAAATATGTCATCGCCTGAAACAGAGGGAACATAAGGCTGTCGGATTGCGCGGTCAGAGATCGCGTTAAAAGAAAACGGGCGCAGGGAATCGCCCTGCGCCCGGGTCTTGCGGCGAAAGCCGATCCGTCGGATCAGTTCTCGGTGTATTCCGGCAGGCCTTCCATCTCTTCCTTGGTCATCGGAAGATAGACGCGCATGTCGGTCGCATCGGCATTGGTGTAGATCTGCAGATCCTCGAAGGGCACCGCGACGTTGCGCGCGCCGATCCCGAGGAAGCCGCCGACGTCGAAGATCACCTGGGTGATCGCGCCGTCTTCAGCCAGCACGAAGTCCGAGATGTTGCTGACCGAGGAGTCGTCCGAGGCATAGACCGCGGCGTCCTGCAGGTCCTCCGCCGTCATCGGCTCGCCCGAGTAGAGCGTGTAGCCCTCCGGCACGGTCATCGCGCCATCGGTGGCCATGGCGCCGTCGGTCGCCATCGCACCATCGGCGGGCGGAGTCGTAGCGGTATCAGCGGGTTCCATGGCGCCGTCCATCGCCGGAGCGGTGGTTGTGTCGGTCCCCATCTCGCCAGCCGGCGGGGTGGTGGTGTCGGTCCCCATCTCGCCGGCCGGCGGGGTCGCGCTGTCGGTCCCCATATCGGTCTCGGTGTCGGTCGCCGGCGGCATGGTGGTCGTCTCGCCGCCGGGGGCGTCGGCGTTCATGCCGGTTCCGGTTCCGGTGCTGCCGTCTGCGGGCGGCATGGTGGTGTCGGTGGCGCCGGCAGCCGGCGGGGTGGTCGCGGGATCGGCAGCGGGGGCAGTCTCTTGGGCGGAAGCCGAAAACGCCCCAGCAGCGGCGAGCGCTGCGGACAGTGCGATGACTTTCTTCATGAGTGTCTCCTTTTCGATCGTTCAACTTTGGCGCAAGCAGAGCCTTGCACCCTGCATCGAGACAACGTCGCCAATCGCGATCGGTTTCCCCGCCGAAGGTGTTTTATTTTCGGTTCCGGATCGGAATTAACTGGGGCAGCGGGTGGAATAAGAATATGTTCCAGAATTGGCGTATAAAAGATGTGATTATAATATCCACCACCCGCTCCCGGATTGCGGGAGCGGGTGTGATTCAGTGTTTTTTATCGGCGCGAGGGCCGGTGGGCTCTCGGCAATGATCAGGGGCCGATCATCGCTGGAGTGTCAGGACCTCGCGCCTTGTGGTCCGGGCCTCAGAACTCTTCCACCATGCCGCAGATCTGGGTCCAGGTGGTCAGCGAAACCCGGCTGGTATCGGCCATGTCCGAGGTGGTCATCTCCGACGAGGCGCCGCCGGTCGACGCGCCGTCGCTGGCCATGCTCCCGGTCGCACCGGTCGCCGCGCCCTCCGTCGAGGTGCCGCCGGTCATCGCGCCATCGGTCGAGCCGCTGCCGGTCGTCGAGCCGCCCGCAGCCATATCGCCATCGGTCGTCGTGCCGCCCGTCGTCGTGCCGCCCGTCGTTGCGCTGCCGGCCCCGCTGCCTGCGGTCATGCTCCCGGTAGCCGCGCCGCTGTCCGAGGTCCCCCCGGTCGCTGCGCTGCCGCTAGCCGCGCTGTCCGACGTTCCGCCGGTCGCCGCACTGCCGGTCGCCGCGCCGTCGGAGGTCCCGCCCGCAGCCGATCCGCCCGCTGCGCTGCCGGTGGTGGCGCCGCCGCTCGTGTCGCTGGTCGTCTGGCCGCTGGTCCCGGCGCTGGAGCCGGTGGTGGCCCCTGCTGCGGATTCATTGGTCTGCGCGCCGGTCCCCGAGGCCTCCGGGCCGGTCGGCAGCGTCGCCGTGCCGGCGCCCGTCGATCCGTCTTCCTCGGCCACGGTCGCATTCTCGGTCGAGCCCGACTTCGGCTGCGACGGATCGTTGGCGGCGGCGGTTCCCTCGGCGGCGCCGGTGGTCTCGGGGTCGGCCCCCGCCATGCCGCTGGTCACCGCATCGGACACGCCGCCCGAGGCCGCACCGCTGGCGCCGGCTTCCTGCGAGGCGTTGTCGGTGCTGAAGGCGCTGCAATCATCGCGCACCTGCTGCTGCTGCTGATCGGTCAGCGAGGCCCAGCTGCTCTGGATCTCCGGCTCGGTGCGCAGCGCCATCGACCCGCCCGGCACGAAGAAGGTATCGGCGAGCGGCGCGTCCCAGCTCTGGCCCATGGTGGTGCCTTGGGCGGTCGTGCTCTGGCCATAGGCGGCGGAAGCCATCAGCAGCGCGGTGGCGCCGGTCGCGAAAGTCATGCGTTTCATGGAAGTCTCCTGTTGGTCAGATGTGGGTCGGAGCCGCCTTCGGGCGACGGACAGGGGCGGCGGAGGCCGCCCTTTCTGCGGGGCAGGGCGGCTCGCGCCGCCCTATCCCGGTTCAAGCTTGCGTATTGCCGGCGCCGCTCAATCCGGCAGAACCGGAGGATGCGGGGCCGCCCGGGGCGCCGCGCACCCGCAGGTTGTTCTGCACGTAGCGCACGCCGGAGACCGCATCGGCGCAATCCTCCGCCTGCCGCCGGGCGAGTTTCGAGCTCACCTCGCCGCTCAGCGTCACCTCGCCCGAGTCCACCGAGACCTCGATATCCGAGGCGTCGATCCGCGGGTGGTCGCTGAGCCGGTCGTTCACGTCGTCATGGATGCGGCTGTCCGGGCGCTGGTAGCCGCGCGGCCCCTTGCCGCGATGGTCCTCCTCGCGGCGGTGCGCGGCCGCGTCATCGCCCATCCAGGAGGCGAGCTCGTCCGAGGCGCGCTGCAGGAAGCCGCGCTCGTGCGCCGGTCCGTCCTTGCGCCGACCCCAGCCGCCGCTCTCCCGGCCGCGGGGCGGCGCGCTGTAACGCGAGGTGGGAGTACGCCACTCCTCCTCACGGGCGTCGAACCCGTGCCGCGAGCGCTCATCCTCTAAGCGCGAGGGGCGATGCCCGGCCTCTTCCTGCTGCCAATCCTCCACCCCGCGCTCGACGGAACCGCGACTGGCGTGGTCCTGCTCGTGGTAGAAACGGTCCTGGAACCTGTCCTGCGGGTCGCGGCGGTGATCCCGCTCCTCGGCGCGCCGTCCCGGCGCATCGAACGCAGGGTCGTTGCGCGACCTGTCGTATCGCTGGGCCATGTCGTCCTCCTCAAACGGCTGGTCTGCCTGGGGTCGCAGCCCCGGGCATCTTGCGACTGCTGGTGAAACAGGCGGTCCGGGTGAATGTTCCAGCGCAAATGCAACGCCCGCCGGCACGTCGCCGCGAAGGCCCCGCGCCCCGCGCCGGTCAGATCCCGCCGAGGATGCGCGGAGCCCTGGGGAACAAATGCCGGTGAACCGCATTGGGGCAGCAGAGGGTGAAGCCACCCCGCAGCCCGACAAAGGCGTGAAAGGAAAGACCCATGATGTCAGACCCCAAGCCGGCGCCCGGCCCGCTGCCGGAACCGCCCGAAGGTCCGGCGCCCGACGTGACGCCGGATCCGCGGCCCCGGCCGCAGAAGGACATCGACCTGCCGCCGATGGATGGCGACGGCCCGTCCAACCCGATGCCGGTCCCGCCCACCATGCCGATGTAAGCGGCCCGGATCATTGATTTTCAGCAAGGAGCAATACTCGTGAACAGCATCATCTATCTCGTCGGCCTCGTGGTCGTGGTCATCGCCATCCTGTCCTTCCTCGGACTGCGCTGAACCAACCGCTTCGTAACCCGTGCCGCGCGATCCCGCGCATCCGTACCAGTGACGACGGCCCCGCCTTGGCGGGGCCGTTTCGTTTTGCCCTTCCGGTTTCTCCTTGCCCAAATACTCATCCTCCGCCGACGCCCGGCACCGCGTCAGCCGTCCCCCGACCGCCCCGGTGCGGGCCCGCGGCCCCCGCCGGGGGCGGGGGCTCGATGCCCCCGGCGCCGGCTCGCCCCGGCGGTCATCGTCTCTGGAACAATCGGGCTGCGCCCCGGTTGCCCTCCCGAGCATCGCGGCGCGTGTCAACCGGACGCGACGGCATGAGGGACAGGAGAGGTTTTTCCGGTTTCCCGCCTGGCCAAGGAATGGCGCCGACCTCTGCCCCGTCCGCGCCGCGATGCCGCCTTCAGCTCACGCTGCTCAGCAGGCCCTCGATCACCGAGGTCAGCGTCGCCGTCGTCACCGGCTTCTGCAGCATCTGCTGGCCGGCGAATTCCGGCGGCAGGGCGGCGGCGGCATGGCCGCTGAGAAAGGCGAAGGGCAGGCCGCGCTGCTGTAGCGCCGCAGCGATCGGGTAGGAATCCTCGTCCTGGAGATTCACGTCGAGCAGGGCCGCGTCGATGTCCTGCAGCTCGATCATCCGCAGCGCGTCCTTCACCGTGCGCGCCGGGCCGGCGACCGAGATCCCGGCGTCCTCCAGCTCGTCGACCAGATCCATGGCGATCAGCAGATCGTCCTCCACCACCAGAATCCGTGGAGCCCGCCTCGCACCGTGTTCCATGACAGACCCGTCCTCCTGACCGCGCGGGCCACCCTTGGCCTACCTCCACAAGACGGTCGGGAGGGGTGTTTTGTTCCTCTGCAGCCGCCGCATCGCGGCAACGTGCGCGGCCCCGCGTAAGGGAACGATGCCGGGCAGGCGGCGTTGTGCCGACAGGCGCGGACAAGTGGCGAAAGCCGGGGGAGAGGGCATGATTGGCGAGTTTCTTCAAGGTTTTACCCAGGACAGCTTCGCCCTGCCGCTGTTCAGCAGCCTCGCCACCGGGGCGCTGATCGGGCTGGAGCGCGAGGTGCGCGGCAAGCCGGCCGGGCTGCGCACCCATGCGTTGGTCTGCTTCGCGGCGACCCTGCTGACGCTGGCGGCGGCGCATCAGGGCGACTGGGTGGTGACGCTGCTGCCCGACACCCAGCTCGTCACCGATCCGGCGCGCATGGCGCATGGGATCCTGACCGGCATCGGCTTTCTCGGCGCCGGGGTGATCTTCCGCGAGGGCCCCTCGGTGCACGGGCTGACCACCGCCGCCTCGCTCTGGATCACCGCGGCGCTCGGCATCGTCTTCGGCGTCGGGATGTACTGGCTGGCGGTCGCCGGAGCCTTGGCGACGCTGGGGGTGCTGGTGCTGCTGCGGTTGATCTTCTCGGTGCTGCCGGTGCGGGCCGAGGTGCGGTTGCAGGTCGTCTCCGGCTTTGATGACGGTTTCGACGCCGAGGCGTTGCGGCGGCTGCTGCGCCGCCAGGGGCTGGGCGTGCGCGCCGTCAGCCAGAGCATCAACCGGCAGGCCGGGGTGCGGGCGCTGACCACCTCCACCTATTGCCGTTCCGATGCCGAGATCGACCGGCTGGCCGAGGCGCTGGCCGTGGTTCCCGGACTGCACAGCGCCTCGGTGTTGCCGACCGAGGATCCGCTCTCGGAGAACCTGCCCCAATCGCCGTTCGGCTGAGCCGCCTGATCCCGGCGCTCAGCCCTCGCCGACCCGCGGCTGCTGCGGGTTGCGCCCGGCATGGCGCTGCGCCTCCTCGGCGATCAGCCGGAACTCCTCGGCAATCGCCACCTGCAGGCCGACGCCGGCGGTCGGCACCGCGCCGGGGTCCTCCTGCGCGTCCTGCATCGTGCTGCGCTCCGCCAGATATTCCCACAGCGCCGGCCGCTCCGCCTCCGGCAGCCGCGCCAGCAGCAGCGCGATCAGCTTGCGCTGCGCGATCAACCGGCCTTCCAGCGTCTCCATGGTGATCTCGGTCATTCCTGTCCCTCCTGAACCTGTTTTTCCAGCCGTTTCAGCACCTGCGCGCCCAGCGTCACCGCCCGCGCGCTCGCCTCGCGCAGCGGGCAGGGCAGGGCGAGCCGGTCGCGGATCGAGGCGATGTTGAAGGCGCCGGCCGTGGTGATGCCTTCCAGCTCGTCCCAGCTGACCGGCGTCGCCACCTTCGCCCCGGGCCGCGCCCGCAGGCTGTAGGGCGCGACCGCCGTCGAGCCGCGCTCGTTGCGCAGCCAGTCGATGAAGATGCGGCCCTTGCGTTCCGCCTTCGACATGGTGGCGACATACCGCTCGGGTTCGGCCTCGGCCATCAGCGTGGCCAGCGCCCGGGAGAACAGCTTCACCGTCTCCCATTCGGCCTTCGGCTTCAGCGGCGCGATGACATGGATGCCCTTGCCGCCCGACAGCATCGGCGCCGAGACCAGCCCCAGCGCGTCGAGCCTGCGCCGCACCTCCAGCGCCCCGGCCTTCACAGCGGCGAAATCCAGTGCCTCGTCGGGGTCGAGGTCGAAGACCAGCCGGTCGGGCCGGTCCAGCGTGCGGTTCTTCGCGCCCCAGATATGGAATTCGATCGCCCCCATCTGGGCGCAACCGATCAGCCCGGCGGCGCCGGAGAGCGAGATGAAATCCTCCGGCCCGTCCTTGGTCTCGACGCTCACCGTACCGACCGGCTCGGGCATGCCTTGGGTGCGGTGTTTCTGAAAAAAGCATTCACCGGCGACGCCGTCCGGGCAGCGCAGCAGTGAGACCGGGCGGTCCTTCAGGAAGGGCAGGATGCGCTCGGCCAGCGCCGCGTAATGCTCGGCCACCTCCCGCTTGCTGACCGGCGGGTCCTCGAACACCAGCCGGTCGGGGCTGGAGATCCGCATGCCCGCCACCTGCGCCTCGCCCTTGCCGCGCTTCGGTTTCGCCACTTGCGCCTCCTCTTCCTCCAGCCGGACCTCCTTCGGCCCCTTGTCGAGCCGCAGCCCCTGATATACCCCGTGCCGGACGCTGCCATCCGCCGTCAACTCGGCGTAGCTGACCTCGGCCACCAGATCCGGCTCGATCCACACCGTTCCCCCCGCCGTGGGCGGTGTGGTCTTGAAAGGCTTTTTCACCGGCTTCCGCTCCGCCAGCAGCGGCTTCAGTTCGCGGAACTGCGCCGCACCGAAGCCGGTGCCGACTCCGCCGCGATAGACCAGCTTGCCGCCTTCGCGCGTCGCCATCACCAGCGAGGCGAAGGGCCGCCCCGGCTTGTCCGAGGGTTTCCAGCCGCAGATGATGAACTCCTGCCGGTGGCCGCATTTGATCTTCAGCCAGTCGCCGTTGCGGCTGCCGCGATAGGGCGCGTTGCTGCGCTTGGAGATGATGCCCTCCTGCCCGGCCTCGCACATCCGGCGGAACACCTCTTCCCCCTGACCCTCGACATGGCTCGAGTAGCGCAGCGCGCCCACACCCTCGCCCAAAAGACCCTCGAGCGCCGCCTTGCGGTCGAGCAGTGGCCGTTCCGTCAGGACCTTGCCATCCAGCTCCAGCACATCGAAGGCCATGAACGCCAGCGCGCCGCCATGCTTCAGCCGGTCCTGCAGCGCCGAGAACATGCCGGTGTCCACCCCCGGCGCGATCACCTCGCCGTCGATCAGCGCCGAGCGGCAGTCGACGCGCTCGAACTCCGGCACGAGGGCGCCGAACTGCGCCGTCCAGTCGAGGCCGGAACGGGTGTAGAGCCGCACCTCGCCGCTGGCCAGCGCCGCGAGACAACGGTAGCCGTCGAACTTGGTCTCGTGCAGCCAGTCGTCGCTGTCGGGGGCCTTGGTCTGCAGCTTCGCCAGTTGAACCGGGCGGAAGCCGGGCAGGGCGGTCTTTTTCGGCTTCGCCGCAGCCTTGCGCTTGCGCGCGGGCTTGTCGGCGGCGATCTCCTCCATCGAGCGCCCGGTGCTGACGCTGGTCATGTGCTCGGTCACCAGACCTTCGGTCTCTTCCGACTCGTGGCTGTCATGCTCCTTGATCAGCAGCCAGTTCTCGCCCTTCTCCTTGCCGCGCGGCTTCATCCGCACCAAGGTCCAGCCGCCCTGCATCCGCTCGCCGGACAGCACGAATTTCAGGCTGCCGCTCTTCAGCCCCTCGTCGACGTCACCCTTCGGCGCCCATGTGCCGCGGTCCCACAGCATCACCGTCCCGCCGCCATATTCGCCCTTCGGGATCGTGCCCTCGAAACCGCCGTAGCTGACGGGATGATCCTCGGTCCGCACCGCCAGCCGCCGCGCGCCGGTGTCGGCGCTGGGGCCGCGGGTGACGGCCCAGCTCAGCAGCACGCCCTGCCATTCCAGCCGGAAATCCCAGTGCAGCCGCGACGCCGCGTGTTTCTGCACGACGAAGCTGCGGCCTTCGGGCAGGGCGTCCTCGCCGTGGGGCTCGGCGGTCTTCGCGAAGTCGCGCTTGGCCCGGTAGGTCTTCAGATCACGGGTCATGGCATCTTCCTGCAGGGCTCGGGAGGCTGCCGAGGGAACGCGAGGCGGCGGCGGGAGTTCCCCGATCACCGCTCCCGGCAGGCCCTGCGCCTGCCGCCCCGCCGGCATGGATCTGCCGCAGGGCGCAACGGCGCGGAACCAAACCGTCCTCGGCGGGTTGCATGCGAAATATTCAGCTTGGAATTTCGATCATGAGAATACGTATTGGCTTCGACATCACGATCGAGCGCCTGGGCGAGACGCCGGTCGTCCTGGCGTTGGCGCCGCGTCCCGAGGAGGACTGGCGGCTTGAAGCGCCCATGCCCATCGAGCTGACCCCTGCCTCGCGCGCGCGGCCCTTCACCGACGCCTTCGGCAACCGCCGGCTGCGCGTCCCAGCGGCCTCGGGGCCGCTGCGGATGCGCTGGGATGCCATCGCGCAGGACGACGGCCTGCCGGACGGCTTCGATCCCGAGGCGCGCTGCCTGCCGATCGACGACCTGCCGGCCGAGACGCTGCAATATCTCTCGCCCAGCCGCTATTGCGAATCCGACCTGCTGACGCCCGACGCCTGGGCGATGTTCGGCGGGCTGGAGCCGGGCTGGCAGCGGGTGCAGGCGATCTGCGACTTCGTGCACAACCACATACAGTTCGGCTATGGCCATGCCAGCCCGAACAAGACCGCGCTTGACGTCTGGCGTGACGGGCGCGGCGTCTGCCGCGACTTCGCCCATCTGACCATCGCGCTCTGCCGCGCCATGAACATCCCGGCGCGCTACTGCAGCGGCTATCTCGGCGACATCGGCGTGCCCTATGCCGGCGAGGGCGACTTCTGCGCCTGGGTCGAGGTGCATGTCGGCGGCGTCTGGCGCACGATCGACGCGCGCTACAACATGCCGCGCATCGGCCGCATCGTCATGGTGCGCGGCCGTGACGCGGTGGACGTGCCGATGATCACCGCCTTCGGCGCCATACGGATGGAGGCCTTCAAGGTCTGGTGCGACGAGCTGACGGCGGAGGAGGGGCACGCGCCGCAACAGCTCGCCTACGCGTCATGAGCCGGGCCCGCGAACTGGACGCGAAGCCCCCTGTGGCCGTTGAGCCGCAGAAGCGACCCGATGACGCAGAGTCACGTAAGGATGGAACAACGGGCCCGCTGGCGACTTGTTTTATTGAACAGAGACAGAACGGACCCGATCAGATGTACAATGACATACAGGATGACCAGGATGCGATGGTGAAACGCCAGGTGCAGGACAACCTGCGCCGCGCCTATGACTCCACCCTTCCCGAAAGCGGCGGCGACCGCTTTGCTGCGCTGCTGGACCGGCTGCGCGACAAGCAGGCCGGGCGCGCGCGTCGCCACTGACGAACCGGCGCAGTCTACGGAAAGGGCGGCCTTCTGGGCCGCCTTTTCCGTTTTTGCGCTTCCTGACCGCCGGAATGAAAAAAGGCGGTCCCGAAGGACCGCCTTTCGTTTCCGCAGATCGCAAGCTCAGGCCGCCGCTTCCAGCGCGGTGGCGTTGATCGAGCTGTCGGCGAGTTCGGTCAGCGCCGTGTCGGTCGCGGTCTCCTCGCTCAGGGTGGCGTCGAGCAGCTTGGCCACGTCCTTCATGTCGAGCGTCTCGGCCCAACGCTTCAGCGTGCCGTAGCGCGACATCTCGTAATGTTCGACGGCCTGGGCCGCGGCGACGAGACCCGCGTCGAGCGCGGGCGAGCCCTTGAACTCCTCCAGCACTTCCTCACCCTCTTCGATGATGCCGTCGATCGCCGGGCAGGTCTTGCCACGGGCCGGCTTGCCGAGGATCTCGAAGATCTGCTGCAGCCGCTCGATCTGGCCCTCGGTCTCGCCCTTGTGCTTCTCGAAGGCGGCCTTCAGATCGGCCGACTGCGCGCCACGGGCCATTTTCGGCAGCGCCTTCAGGATCTTGCGCTCGGCGTAATAGACATCCTTCAGCTGTTCGAGGAAGAGGTCGTCCAAAGTCTTGGTTTTCATCGTCATCTCCTGAATGTCGCGGGGGAGCGGTCTCGCCGCCCCGTCCGCCCATAACCGGTGATGACGGGGAAAGTTCCGCTAGGCCGGAGGATGCTCCGCCTCGGCGGGCGGCACCCGCTCGATGCCCTGCCGCTCCGCCAGCGCCTCGGCCAGGGCCCGGGCCAGCGCAAGGATCGGCTCCGGCACCGGCTCGGCCGCGATGGCGTTCAGCAGGGTCTGGCTCAATGCGCGCAGATCGGCCTCTTGGGATGCGATCCCGCCGTCATTCTTGCCGTCTGACATCTTGCCTGCTCCTGTCCCTGCCAGCTTTGCGCTGCCTGCCTCGTTGATGCAACTGCAAAGCGGGAACCGCTCAAACAAGTGCACGTTGACTTGCGACACTACCCCCACCCAAGCAGGAGCGGCCAGTGACGGATCAGACGCCTCCCAGATCCATCATACCCGATGTGATCGACCTCATTCCCGCTCTGCGCGCCTATGCGAGGTCGCTCAGCCGAAATCAGGCCGACGCGGATGATCTGGTGCAGGAGACCCTGCTCAAGGCTCTGTCCAACGTCGACAAGTTCCAGCAGGGCACAAGGTTGCGGGCCTGGCTCTTCACTATCCTGCGGAATACGTTCTTTACCAAGGTTCGGATCAGTGCGCGCGAGAAAACCGGCGCCGAAGATTGCGTTTCCGGCGAGATGTCGGTGGCCGCGTCGCAGGAATGGACGGTGCGCGGCCGCGAGCTGATGGCGGCGATCGACCGGCTGCCCTCGCATTACCGCGAGATCCTGATCCTGGTCGTCATGCTCGGCGAAAGCTACGAGGACGCGGCGCGGATCTGCAACTGTGCCGTCGGCACGGTGAAGAGCCGCGTCAGCCGCGCCCGCCAGCTGGTGATGGACGAGTTGGGCGAGGCGCTCTAACCTCTCGACCTGGCAGGTGCGGCAATCCGTCCGGCTGCGGCGCGGCGCTTCGGGGCCTATGCCCGCGCCGGGGCCTGCGCCGCGGCGGCGGGCTGCCAAGACTTGGCTGCCGGACGGTCCCGCCCGGTCGCCGCATCCCCCGGCCGCCGCGAGGACAGTCCCCATGGAGTTCATCACCGCGGAGTCGCTCACCGCGCTGTTGCAGATCGTCATGATCGACCTCGTGCTGGCCGGCGACAACGCCATCGTCATCGGCCTCGCCGCCGCCGGCCTGCCGAGGCAGCAGCGAGGCAAGGCGATCCTCGTCGGCATCATCGCCGCCACCGTGCTGCGCATCTGCTTCGCCGCCGCCACGCAATATGTGCTGCAGATCGTCGGGCTGCTGCTGGCCGGGGGGCTGTTGCTGCTCTGGGTCTGCTGGAAGATGTGGGAGGAGCTGCGCACCCCGCAACAGGCCTATGACGCCGCCGACGCGGCGCTGCATGACGAGCCCGCGGCCGACGCGCCGCGCAAGACCTTCCTGCAGGCGGCGCTGCAGATCGTCGTCGCCGATGTCTCGATGTCGCTCGACAATGTGCTGGCGGTCTCGGGCGCCGCGGGAGAGCATGTCTGGGTGCTGGTGATCGGGCTGATGCTGTCGATCTCGCTGATGGGGCTGGCGGCCAGCTTCCTCGCCCGGCTGCTGAACCGTCACCGCTGGATCGCCTATGTCGGGCTGGCGATCATCTTCTATGTCGCCTGCAAGATGATCCTCGAGGGCTGGCGCGAGGTCGCGCCCTATGCTGAGGCGCTGACCGCCAGTCTGGGTTTCGGCGGGTGAACGCGCCGCTCAGGTGCGGCGCAGCACGCCGCCGAGCAGCCGGTTCAGCAGCACCGCGGCGCCGGCCCCGAGCGCCGCGCCGGTCACATCGGCCATGAGGTCGCCGAGGCTGCGGTCGCGGCCGACGAAGGGCTGCGCCACCTCGATGATCCCGCCATAGAGCAGCGCCGCCGCGACCATGTAGGGCGCCGTCTTCGGCCGCGCGAGGCTGATCGGAAAAGCCAGCGCCGCGAAGGCTGCGAAATGCTGCAGCTTGTCATTGCCGCCCAGCATCGGCGAGGACGGCATCGGGTAGAGCGTGCCGAAGCCGATGATGGCCGCAAGAACGCCGGTGATGACGACGGAGAGGCCGAGCGGATGGAGGATGGCGCTGCGCATCCGCGCTCTTACCAGCCCCGGCCCGCCGCTGGCAAGCACCCTGCGCGGGCAGGGGAGCCCTCTCGGCCGGCCCTGGCGGGAGGGTCCACCGAAGCCGCGCCTTCAAGCCGATGTGGCATGCCGGGACCTCCAGCGCAACCAGGCGTCCTGCACCAGCGGCGTCTCGCCGTCCTTCCTGTGGACGCAATGGCGCAGGGGTCGATCTGGCGGCGTGCACCCTGCGGATCGAGGAGGCGAAGCAGATGCTGGAAACGACCGATGTCTCGATCGACGCGATTGCCGCCGAGGTCGGCTGCGCCGAGACCGCCGCCTTCCGCCGCATCTTCAAGCGGGCGATAGCGGTCGCACCGCTGACCTATCGGCAGAGGTGGCGGCGGTGCAGGAGGCGCGGGGCGCGGCTTTGGAGCGGCAACATCTGACGCGCTCCGCAGCACTTCACCCCCGAGGCTCAATCGCCGAAGACCGCGGGCCTGCCGCAGCTCCTTGCGCTGCGCTCATCGGCAGGTGCGGACAGCGATTGCCCTGCGCAGGATCGCGGGCCTCGCTTCGCCGCCCTCATCGCTCACTCGGCGACCTTTCCGAGGACCCGGCAGCAGTCGCTCAGGGCGCGCTCCAGCTGATGCGTCAGGATGGGCTTGCCGAGAAAGGCGAGCGGTTTCACGCCCGCGAGGGCTTGCCGAGTCCCATCGTCGAGGTTGCCGCTGATGTAGATGCAACGGACGCCCAGAACATCGTGGAGCCAGCGCGACGCCTCGATCCCGGACGAGCCGCCCGCCAGCCGCAGATCCATCAGGGCGAGGTCGGGACGTTCCCGGCCTGCGGACAGCTTGCAGCTTTCGACATCCCGCGCGACGCCCGTCACCCGATGCCCCAGGGCTTCCACCTGATCCTGAAGATCGAGCGCGATGAGGAACTCGTCCTCGACGATCAGGACACGCAGGCTCATGGGGTGTCGAGCGGCGCCCGGATGACGACCCGGTGCCCCGGTGACGCGTCGCCTGTGCTCATGGAGGCGTAGAGCTGGTCGACGAGGCCGGCGATGATCCGCGTCCCCAGACCCTGTTCCGCCCCCTCCGCCTTCCCGACGCCGCTGTCCGTCACCTCGAGCACCAGGTCCCTGCCCATCAGGCTGGTCGTCACCCTGATGATCCCGTTCTCGCTTCCCGCCAGCCCGTGCTTGATCGCGTTCGAGACCAGCTCGTTGACGATCAACGCCAGCGGGATCGCCTTGTCCGCCGGCAGCCGGACCTCGACCGCCTCGCAGATGAGCTCGGCGCCCGCCGTTCCCGCATCGCCGGCCGCGAGATTGGCGCAAAGATCGTGCAGATAGCTGCCGAAGGTGACGGTCGAGACTTCGTTCGAGCGGTAGAGCATCTCATGCACCGAGGTCACCGCCTGGACACGCGCCGCCGCCCGCTCCAGCCGCGCGCGCACCTCGCCCGGGCCCGCCCTGCGCGCATCGGTGTTGAGGATGCTGGACACGAGCTGAAGGCTGTTCTTGATGCGGTGGTTCACCTCGCCCAGAAGCGTCTCCTTCTGCGCCAGCAGCCGGTCACGCTCCTGCAGCGCCCTGGAGAGTTTTTCCTCCTGTTGCTTCGCGTCGGTGATGTCGAGGCTGACGACGACGAAGCGGGGCAGGGCGTCGCGATGATCGCGCACCAGCTCGCCATGGGACGAGAGCCAGCGCGTCGCGCCGTCCGGCAGGGTGAGGCGATGCGAGAAGGCGACGCTGGTGTGCTCCGGCGCGTCCATCACGTCGTCGAAGGCGGCCTGCACGCCGACGCGATCCTCGGCATGGACCCGGGCGAAGTAGTCCTCGGCAGGCAGCGTGCCCTCCTTCGGGCGCAGAGCCAGCATGGCGGCGAAGGCGCGCGAGGCGTAGACCGTGGCGGTGCGGGGGTCGTATTCCCAGAAGGCGAGATCGTCGAGTTGCTGCGCCGAACGCAGGCGGATCGCCTGATCGCGCCGGAAGATCGCTTCCTCGGTGACGTCGACGACGTGATGGATCAGGGCCACGACCTCGCCCGCGCGCAGGACCGGCGTGTTCAGCGGCTTCCAGTGACGCTCGACAAAGCCGCCCTCGGGGCCGCGCAGCGGGATGTCGTATTTCTGGATCGCCATGGCATGCGGACGGCCGGTGTCGCGCGCAGTCTCGAGCGACAGCCGAAGATTGCGGACACCATCGGCCGTCGGATCATCGGGATTGTCGGGAAAGGCGTCGAACATCGCGACGCCCACCAGATTTTCCCGCCGCGTTCCGGTCAGATCGAGGTACTGCTGATTGACGTCGATGATGGTGAAGCCCGGATCGAGGATCAGATAGCCATGCGGCGCGGCTTCGAAGACCGCAGCGCGGAGATGGTCATCAAGAATTTCACCTGCCTCAACCATGCTCCCCCGATCCTTTCCATCTGCATCAGCGACCGATGCGCTGTAGATCACAGTTCGAAGCCAAGCGCCATTCAGCAGCCGTCGCGAGAACCCAGAGGCGTCTACAGCACCATCAATGCGAACTCCCCCTGAGCGAACCGGTTCCGTTCTCGAGCCTGCGGCATGAGGAACAGCCAGAGCCGGGGCGCTTGCACTCTCGATCCTGCTGTCGTCGTACAGGCTGGAGCGCGAGGCGGGATCGTCGAGCCACCGTTCCGGCGCGATCCGCTTCGTCCCGGTGGCGCGCAGGGTGGTGAAGCGCATCCGCCGCCAGCGGAAGCTGTCGGGCGGTGCGACGGCTCGGGGATATGTGGCGAGAACGGCTCGGTCGAACTGCAACAGCACATGCCCCGATCGTAAATGTCGGAATCGGTGTCCCAACTTCTTGGGCCACATGTCGTCATGTAAGTCGATGATTGTATTTGGAGGCGGGTACCGGACCCTCCTCCATCTTTCTAACCCGTTGATCCTGCTCGGAGCGCACGCATGGGGTTGATTGATGTGTCTCACTTTGTGTCCCACCTTGCGCTTTTAAAATGTGGGAGGCAAGGTCTGACAGTGGCGTGCAGGTGCTGCCAACCCCCAGTGGTTGCGTTCGTCACGGCGGTCATCTTGAAACGTAGGAGCAAGAAGTGCGGTATAGGGTCTTTGTGGGAGTTGCGGCAGCAGCCGTTGTAATAAGCCTACCGACATTATCCGCTGCTTATTGCAGCAGTCCTCCGTCCTACTCATCGAGCAGCTTTGAGCAACAAGTGGGCAAGAACCTAGACTATCTGCTATGCCTTCACAACGAGCAGGTTGTTAGCCTGAACAGTCATGCAAGGATATTGAACGCACTTGATGCGGATATGGCAAGCCTGTCTGCTTCGCAATCGCGCAGCGGCAACAGCGCTGAAACTATGACACTTCGTGAAGTCGTGATGAAGTACACCGCTGTATCCGAAGAGAATGCGCTGCTGTCTGCGCGGCTCAGCGAACTAGAGGGCAGGCTGAATGAGCTTGAACTTACATCTTCATTAGCCGGTCCTTAGCCTCTGAGCGATTGTAGTGTCTCCGCGAGTGCGTGGCCATTTTTTAAAGCGCCGTCAGCACTGGCTAAGAACTTGTTTGTGCCGCCGACTGCCGAGATTAGCTTTCCTAGAACTCCCGCTACTCTTTCGTAGATGGCTACACTCTCCTTGTCTGTGGGCCTGCTAAGAACAAGACTGCCTACCAGTCCCGCTGTTATGTCTGCTAACTCATCCTCCCGAAAGAAGTAATAGTTCTCAAGCGCGGCTATGATTTGCGATAGTCGCTTCAGTAGAACGACCTTCAATTCCGGCTTGATGCCACTAGTATCGACTTCATCGCGGATGCTGCGGAAACTGTTGGCAAGCTCCTTGGCCTCTCGACTAATGTCTATGAACTCCACTCTTCCCGAAAGCTCGTGGTCTATAGTTGATAAGCCAACCAAGCTATCAGCACTTAGGAACTTAGCTCTCGCTTGCTCGATGGTGTAATGATACTGAGTTAGGTTCTCCAATCCGGAGAAGCGTGATAAGTTGGTGTCAACTGTTTTTCTTGCCGCATCGTCTAATTCGGCGGCGTCGATGTCTAGCTTTATTTGCCTAAGTAGGCGGTACACCTGCTCGACCACAAGAAACTCTGCGTCCGGTCCGCTTAGCCCTAAGTGAGCCGCGAGAACTGTCAAGAACCGAGCGTCCTTAACAGGGTGGCGGTGTGCGACCGCAAGTAGTTTGTTGAGCGCGTAGGCTGTGGTGACCATTAACTCAGTTTCCAAGCTTTGTGTCTTAGGCGGAAGTTGCATGCGGGCAGGGCGAGATGCTAAGTGCTGATGCAGAGCAACAGTTGATCCGGGGCGTCCATTCAGTGCGTTCTTATTCAGCAGTGCCGATGGTCGAACTGGTATAGTGCCTCAGTGAGATACATACTCATGTCGTCGAAGCTATCTGTGGCTTCGGTTCCGAGTTGGGCCTGGATGCCTGCCACGCTGCGATAGGTGTGAACTGCTTCGCACAGGTGGCTAAAAACCCATTCTGTGTCTTCTTGCGAGCGCACCCAATGCAGGGCGGTAACTGCCCACAGTGGATTGTCCCCGTGATCTAATGCGTTGGCTAGTGGAGGTACGGTCATAACGGCGGCATGGTTGGCTGCAACAACGCTGCCCTCATCTGTCCGCAGCATCTGGCTAGTAGCCTTGCCCAAGTTCTTTAGCATCTGCTTGTTGTGGTCGTAGATTGCTTCGTAACTCTTGGCTAGTATCTTGCCTCGCCTTTCGGCTTCATCTTCAAGGTGAAGCGGGATGCCGTCGGCGTTCTTTGTTGCGGGCTTATACTTTCGCCGGTACTCAACGGGGTCGATCCTGTGATCCGCGCCCAACAGTTCGTGATAAAGATACTTCTCGTCCATGCCGTTAGTTTTCTCCGAAAGTGAGAGCCGCCGTCAAGGCGTTGTACTTCAGAGTGAGCGTTAACCCGATGGGGCTAGTATCGCAAGCGTTGGATGGCGAAGCTAACGGCAAGCACGCTCAGGTAGATAAGTGCAATGGATACCGGGGTAACGAGCCAAAGAGACACTGTGGTGTGCCGCGCGATTGCCAAGGCGAGCACCAGCCCGAGTAGCGTGCCGATCTGAGCCCCGAACCGTCCAAGTGCTGCGTACATAGTCTGCTTCCTGTGGTGTGGGCTGTCTCGCCGGGAGGTTGCTAAGTCACTGCAACTAAATCATACTTAAGTTACCCCGTCTGTAAAAATCCGAAACATTTTTGCGTGCTGCTATCTATACCTTCCCGCGCGTGCGCTGCCCCCGTGCCGGTCTTCTCTGTGTCGAGGGGCGGTGTAGCTCCACTGCCCAGGTGCATGCGCATTCTTCCCGCTGCCGGGTAGCTGTGCCGAGTTGCTCCGCTGAGCCAGAGCAGCCCGCTGCTATCTCCGGCCCGGCATGTCTCACTGGCCTTGCCCTAGCAGGGCGTCTCAGTTGTGCTCCCTTACTGTCCCATACACATTGTACTTGACTTGTGAGACGGGCGGGCGCTGTATGTCTTAAGACTTCATTGGGACAAGTTGGGACACAAGATGCTCGTCGGTTATGCCAGAACTTCGACACTGGACCAGAAAGCAGGGATCGAGGCGCAGGAGCGCGACCTGCTTGCGGCGGGCTGTGAACGCATCTTCCGTGAGCAGGTGTCGTCGGTGGACATGCCAGAACGGGCGCAGCTTGCAGAGGCGCTGAGCTTCATCCGCACTGGTGACGTGCTCGTGGTAACGAAGCTGGACCGGCTGGCCCGGTCTGTCCGTCACCTGCTGGACGTGCTCAAGGGCATCACCGACAAGGGCGCTAGTCTGCGCATCCTCGGGCTAGGCATCGACACTGCAACGCCGACAGGCAGGCTCATGCTGAACATGCTCGGCAGTGTCGCAGAGTTCGAGCGCGACATCATGCTAGAGCGGCAGCGCGAGGGTATCGCCAAGGCGAAGGCCGAGGGGAAGTACAAAGGCCGGAAGCCGACAGCCGTAGCGAAGTCAGCAGAAGTGCAGGCGCTCCGGGCGGCAGGCGTTGGGGCGACGGAGATAGCGCAGCAACTCGGCATCGGTCGGGCGTCTGTCTACCGCATCATCAGCGACACTGCTGCACCGCCTGCTTGATCGCCGCAGTTCCCGCTTGAGTAGACCATAGCCCGGAAATGGCCGCACAGCGTGGCTGCATCCGGGCGCAGGCCGAGCGTGCCGGATCAGGTCAGAGGCCGTGTGGCGGGGCTGTGCGGGGCTGCGGCTACCGCTTGAGGCTGTGGCGGTAGGCGGGCGCTGCTGCGGGTGTATCTATTCGCTTTGATCCGGCGGGCATCTTGCTTCATCTGGCATCCGCCACGGGTGATCCGACCTGGTGCCGGCTCTGCACGTATAGCATAATCCGAATGCAGCGGATGCCCGGCGAAGCCGTGCGTCCTGTGTATCTACCTGGTGAGCCTGCCGGACTTGGCCCTGCGTCCTAAGACATAAGAACCAGTATCAGTTACATGCTCCCGTGTTCCCTGAAAGGGCACGGATTATCCCTGTCTATCCTGTCAGCTTCTCGGCCCGGATCATATCAGGCTCATATCTCAGCTTGTGATGCAGTTGCCTAGACAGCTTTATAGGCAGCACTCTTAGACAGCTTATCAGACAGCTTGATACACAGCACTCTTGACAGTTGC
>NZ_PZKG01000033.1 GCF_003034985.1 Cereibacter changlensis JA139 | reverse complement strand
GATGCAGGCCCCGCTGCCGCCCGTGACGGTGACGGTCGCGCGGTCCGAAACCGGGCGCGCCGTCGTCAGTGAGGACCTAAGCATTTGGAAGTATACCAATATGAGAATCGACGCCCGGCGTTTCGGCGACTGTGCCGGACAGGCGGAGCCTTCACCCTAACGCGGTACGAGTCTACCCCCGTTAACACTTTGTTAAGGAATGAGCCGACGGCCGCCGTTTGCGGGCAACGGCGGGAATCGGATCCTCGCTAGTAGCACGACACTTGTGTGACAGCCTTCTTCCTCATGGCACAAAATCCGCTCAATGCCGCGTCATTGCCCCGCGGCAGCCTCCGGAAGGGGAAGCGCTGCAAGCGACGGCGGGGTCACAAGCCGGCAGCGGTTGGTGCGCGCTCGACCCGCCGCGCCCCCGCTCGAAAGGGGACAAAACTTCCAATCTGAGATGTATGCCGTCTGGTGGCGTAGTCGCCGTTCTGAGAGCATTCATGGTGCGCCCGGCACCGGACAGCGCGAAACAGGGGCCCGATGCGTCGATCCGTCACGCGGGTGTTCGGGCCGCCGTGTCGGTCCCGAAGCCCGCACCGGTCCAAAGGCTGTCCATGGTTTATACAGATATGGCAACGGCATAGCTGAAACCAACCCAAGCCGCCATCGTCCACAGCGCGCACCGCCGCGCGACCATGCCGAGGCTTCCAAACCAGGGGGGCGTCGGCTCTACTGTCAGCCCACAGCGGAGATCTGCCATGGTCAACCTCTTTCCCTGCCAGCTTCGCGCGACGCTCCGGCGGCGGTGGCCGGCGATGGCCCTCCGTCCGGGGGAGCAGAGCCCATGATCGGCTGGCTCAGCTTTTTCGCGGCGCTGTTCCTGTTCTTCGCCACCCATTTTCTGCCGGCGCGCGGTGGGCTGCGGGAGGCGTTGATCGCGCGGCTCGGGCGGCGTGGCTATTTCGCGCTCTATGGCGGCCTGTCGGTGGCGCTGCTGGCCTGGCTGGTCGCGGCGGCGGCGAGGGCGCCGTATGTCGAGCTCTGGCCGAACCTGCCCTGGCAACGCTGGGCGCCGACCCTCGTCATGCCGGTGGCGCTGTTTCTTGTCGTGGCGGGGATCCGGTTGCCCTATCCCTATACGCTGGGTGGGCGGCGTGACCGGCCGTTCAACCCGCTCTATCCGGGCTTCGCCGCCGTCACCCGGCATCCGCTGCTCTGGGCGCTGGCGCTCTGGTCCGGGGCGCATCTGCTGCCGAACGGCGATCTCGCCCATGTCATCCTGTTCGGCAGCTTCCTCGGGCTGTCCTTGGCCGGGATGCGGGTGTTCGACGCCCGGGCGCGGCGGGCGATGTCGCCGGATGACGCGCGCATCGCCTTCCGCGCCACCGAGCTGCTGTCGCCGCTGCCGCTGTTCAGCGCCATCTGGCGCGAGAACAACGAATCCGCGCTTTCGGTGCGGCTGGTGATCGCCATCATCCTCTGGGCCGTGATCCTGTGGTGGCACCAGACGGTGATCGGGGTCTCGCCGCTGCCGCTGTGATTTGATCTTGCGCAAGGCAGGCTCCGCGGGCGGGCGGTATGACGACCGTCATGACACATATAGCCAAACTCCAGAGTCTCGGACTCTTCGACGCCCGCGTTCCGCGCTACACAAGCTACCCTGCGGCGCCCGTGTTCACGGGCGCCGTGGGGGCCGAGTTCCAGGCCGAAGCCATCAGGGCTCTGGATCCGGCTGTTCCGATCTCCGTCTATATCCACGTGCCCTTCTGCGAGCGGCTCTGCTGGTTCTGCGCCTGCCGCACCCAGGGCACCCAGACCCTGGCCCCGGTGGAGGCCTATGTCGGCACCCTGCTGCAGGAGCTGAAGCTGGTCGCCGCGCATCTGCCCGAGGGCGTGCGCATGGGCCGGCTGCACTGGGGTGGCGGCACGCCGACCATCCTCACGCCCGAGCTGATCCACCGGCTGGCGCAGGCGATCAAGGCGGTGATTCCCTTTGCCGAGCATTACGAGTTCTCGGTCGAGATCGACCCGATGATGGTGGACGAGCCGAAGATCCGCGCGCTGAGCGAGGAGGGGATGAACCGCGCCTCCATCGGCATCCAGGACTTCACCGACATCGTGCAGAACGCCATCGGTCGCGAGCAGCCCTTCGAGGCGACGAAGGCCTGCGTCGATGCGCTGCGCCACTACGGGGTGCATTCGCTGAACACCGATCTGGTTTACGGCCTGCCGCACCAGAACCGCGAGAGCCTTGCGGCGACGATCGACAAGGTGCTGTCGCTGCAGCCGGACCGGGTGGCGATCTTCGGCTATGCCCATGTGCCGTGGATGGCCAAGCGGCAGAAGCTGATCGACGAGGCGGTGCTGCCCAATGACATGGAGCGGCACGAGCTGGCCAACCTCGCGGCCCGGCTGTTCACCGAGGGCGGCTTCGAGCGGATCGGCATCGACCACTTCGCCCGGCCCGAGGACAGCATGGCCGTCGCCGCCCGCAACGGCAAGCTGCGGCGCAACTTCCAAGGCTATGTCGATGACGAATGCCCGACGCTGCTCGGCATCGGCGCCTCGTCGATCTCGAAGTTCGAGCAGGGCTATCTGCAGAACACCGCCGCCACCGCCGCCTATATCAAGCAGATCGAGGCGGGGGAGTTGCCGGGCTATCGCGGCCACCGCATGACCGAGGCCGACCGCCTGCACGGCCGCGCCATCGAGATGATCATGTGCGACTTCCATCTCGACATGCCGGCCTTGAAGGCGCGGTTCGGCGATGCGGCGGATGATCTGCTGCAGCGCGTCGCCGAGGCCGAGCGGCAGTTCGCGCCCTTCGTCTCGACCGAGGGCGGCTCGCTGACCATCGCGCCGGAGGGCAGGGCGCTGTGCCGGATGATCGCCAAGACCTTCGACGCCTACGAGACGCCGGGGGCGCGCTACTCGCAGGCCTCCTGAGAGGGCGGAACATAAAAGGCCGCCGCAGCGGGTGCTGCGGCGGCCTTTTGCGTTGTCGGGCCGTCAGTTCGCCCGGGCATCCTCGCTGTCGAAATAGGTCGCGTTCAGCTTGAACGCCGCTTCGGTCCGGTTGGTCGCCCGCAGCTTCTTCATGATGTTGCGGATGTGAACCTTCACCGTGCTCTCGCAGAGGTTAAGCTCGTAGGCGATGATCTTGTTCGACTTGCCGCGCCTGAGGGCGTTGCAGACCGCAAGCTGCCGCTCGGTCAGCTGGTCCTCCACCGAGGATCTCGGTTCGGGCTTGTTGGCCAGCGCTTCGCGCAGCGCCCCGAGGCTGGCCATCGGCAGGAAGATCCCGCCGGAGGATGTCAGCCGCGTCGCCTCGACGATGTCGTCGATCCCCACCGAGGCGGGCAGGTAGCCCTTCGCGCCGCAGTCGAAGGCGGTGATCATCTCGCGCAGGTCGTTCGAGACGCCCAGCACCAGCACGGGGCTGGGGCCGGCCGCGGCGACCAGCGCGGTCAGCTCGGCCTGCACCGCGGGTTCGGCCACCTCGCGGTTGCCGGTGTTGTAGAGCACGACCTGCGCCGCCCCGGCGAGATCGGCCCGCGCCTGCCACTCGGCGATCGAGCCGCAGCCGGTGACCGGCAGGTCCGGATGGGCCAGTTCGACGCAGCGCAGGAAGCACTGCCGCTCCAGCGTGCGCGGGTCGATGGCGACGAGCGTCCTGTGCCTGTCGGCGGAAAGGGAAGGGACCGAAACGGTCGCGGAAATCTGTGGTTCAAAATCGGGTTTCGACGCGGCAACCGCGTCAGATGAGTGTTCCATCTATGTAATATCCACTTTTGAATGAACGGGTGCGCCCCTTGTTGACTCTTCCTTCCTTCTGCATGCGCCCGGTTACAGGTTAACATATCAATGCGTTCCGACAAATACTCCTTCCGGCAGCAAGAACCGGCTTGGTCCGGAGCGATGTCGGGGGGCGTCGGGAGCTGGCCTTTCCGCAGCGCTTGGCGGCCTGCTTGTCTATCAACATATTGATTTGTTGAGGGAACGACGTGACCCATCACAGGGTGGACAACGGTTCTGATTGCGGAGTTCTTTGCAAATTGCAGTTGTATTGCCAAGTTGCGATGGAATGCTGCAACCCGGGCGATAGAGGCGCTTGCGGGGGACAACTCAAGGCTTTCCGCAATTCAGGCGGAAAGCCGCCGCTTAAAATCCGGCTGCCGCAAAAAGACCGTATTGGGCGGGGGCGGGCGGCCGCGATTCGCCCCGGCTCAGCGCCGCTCGGCCACCAGGGCGGCGCGCAGCAGCGGCAGGATGACCAGCACGGTCAGCCCGAGGAAGAGCGTCTCCAGTGCGAAGACGGCGAGATAGGGCGTGGCCGGGCCATAGGACTGGCCCTGGGGCAGCGCCTGCAGCAGGTCGCGGATGACGCCTGCGGCGGCGATGGCGAGGCCCGCCGCGGTCGCCTGCACCGCGCCCCAGGCCCCCAAGGCCAGCCCGACCTGCTCCTTCGGCGCGAGGCGCATGGTGGCGGTCAGCGTGCCATGGCTGAACAGCCCGCCGCCGAAGCCGACCACCAGCGTGCCGAAGCCGAAGACCAGCGTGTTGGTGGTGGGCGTCGCGCCGATGATGGCGAAGAAGCCGGGGATGCCGAGCGCCGCCCCCAGCCCCGCCATGCGCAGCGCGTCGAAGCCGCGCGACAGCACCCGCGAGGCGAGCCAGAAGCCCAAGAGACCGCCGCCGGCGAAGGTGGCGGTCAGCCGCGTCGTCTGCGCCACCGTCATCTGCAGCACCTGCCCGCCATAGGGCTCCAAGAGCACGTCGGCCATGCCGAAGCCCAGCGTGCCGAGGCCGATGACCACCAGCCCGTGCAGCGCGTTCTTGCGGCTGATGAACTGGCGCCACTGGTCGCCGAACTCCGGCTCGCGCTCGGGCTTCTCGGTATAGGCGCGGTTGCGCGGCTCCTGCTTCCACATGGCAACGCCGTTCAGCACCAGCACCGCCACCGCGACGCCCTGGATCACCTTGATCAGCTGTGCGTCGTAGTAGGGGGTCAGCACCCAGCCGAAGCCGATGGCCGAGAAGATCATGCTGACCAGCAGCATGACATACATCAGCCCCACCACCTTCGGCTGATCCTCCCGCGGGGCGAGGTCGGTGGCCAGCGCGAGGCCGACGGTCTGGATCGTATGCACTCCGGCACCGACCAAGAGGAAGGCCAGCGCGGCCGAACTGAGCCCGATCCATTCCGGCGTGCCCTCGGCGTAGTTCTTGCCGCCCAGCACGATCAGGGCGAAGGGCATGATGGCGAAGCCGCCCCAGAGCGCCAGCGTGCCCTTCCAGATATAGGGCACCCTGCGCCAGCCGAGCGCCGAGACATGGGTATCGGAGCGGAAGCCGATCAGCGCCCGGAACGGCGCGAAGAGCAGCGGCAGCGAGATCATGACACCCACCAGCGAGGCCGGCACGTCGAGCTCGACGATCATCACCCGGTTCAGCGTGCCGACCAGCAGCACCACCGACATGCCGACCGCCACCTGGAACAGCGACAGCCGCAGCAGCCGGCTCAGCGGCAGGGTGTCGGAGGCGGCGTCGGCGAAGGGCAGAAAGCGTGGGCCGATGGCGACGAGGGCTTTGGCGAAGCGGCTCATGTGGATTTCCCGGGTTGCCGTGAGCTGCGCGGGGCAGCGGATGTCCTGCGGTCGGGGGCCGGGTCAGTCACGCTACGCGACCCGAGGAACGGCAAGGCGGCGCGGCGGCGCCACTGTTCGCACGTACAGGCCGGGACCATCGGCCCCGGCCTGCACAATGGGTCAAGGACGAAGGGGCGAGGGCCCGGCGAGGGCCCTCACCGCCGGCGTCTCAGCCCGCCACGGGAGCGGCGGCCACCACTTTGGCGGAGCCGGCATAGTAGTCCGACAGCCAGGTGGTGTTGGTCAGCAGCGCGTAGTGCACGGCGAAGGAGCTGATCGCCACGGCGCTGAGGAACAGCGGGACGCCCACGGTCGGTTTCACCACGAGCCAGATTTTTCCGTTGGTCATGTCTGGGTACTCCTTAGCCGAGCCACGGGGTGGCAGCAGCTGCCAGGAAGTGTGCGAGAAGGGCGATACCGCCGAAAACGCGGGTGCCGAGGATGAGCTGTTTTTGCACTTCTTCGGCTTCGGCTACGGTCAGCCCGGTCGGCCAAACCTTGTTCAGATCGTCAGTCACTTTGTCGTCTCCCCAACTGGTAAATTCGACGTTGCGTGTAGGGCCTGCACGCTGGCTTCGAAGAGACCGGGCGGATCGTCTGCACTTGTTACGGCGCCATCCAACCTGTCCGGCTCACCCGTAGAGGTGTCACAAGTTACTGACATTTGCAATGTAAACGGCGGTTGACATGGCCGTTTCGGGTGCGACTTATTGGCTGAGGCTTGAGGGGCGGATGGCCACCAAGCCTATGTAAAAAATACATTTTGTCGAATCTGTCGCAGTTTTCGCCGTCCCGCGCCCGCTCCGGGCGGCGCGCGGCGTGGCGCAGAAATGGCTGGATTTGGGGTCTTCGACCTGTCTGCCGGCTGGCGCTGTCAACCCATGTCGCCGAGAATATTTCCGGGAAAAACACGCGCTTCCCCCTGGGGTGCGGCGCCGCCGCCGCAGCCTGATCCGGCGGCGGCCGCGGGGCCGGGGAATCACCTCACAGAGCGGTCAGCACCGTGTCGAGCCGGTCGAGGAAGATCCCGACATGCTCTTCGGAGAAGACCAGTGGCGGGCGGATCTTCAGCACATTGGCGCGCGGCCCGGTGGCCGAGATCAGCACTCGCGCCTCGCGCAGCCCGTTGACGATCCGTGCGGCCTTCGCCGCATCGGCTGCGCCGTCGCTGACCACCTCGACCCCGAGGAACAGCCCGGCGCTGCGCACCGCGCCGATGCAGCCGTGACGCTGGCCCAGTTGCTCCAGCCCCGCGTGGAAGGCGCGGCCCACGATCAGGGCGTTCTGCTGCAGCCCCTCGCGCTGCACCACCTCGAGCACCGCCATGGCGGTGGCGGCGGCGACCGCATTGCCGCCGAACGTGTTGAAGTAGCGCGCCTTGGCGCCGAACTCAGCCACCACCTCGGGCCGCAGCACCAGCCCGGCCACCGGATAGCCATTGCCCATCGGCTTGCCGAGCGAGACCATGTCGGGCAGGATGCCATGACGCTGGAAGCCCCACATCGCCTCGCCGGTGCGGCCGAAACCGGGCTGGACCTCGTCGGCGATGAACAGGCCCCCGGCCCGGTGGATCGCCTCGACCGCGCCCTTTAGGAAACCCGTGCCGGTGAGGACCCCGTCGCTGGAGAAGATCGTGTCGACGATCAGCACCGCGGGCTTGATGCCGTGACGCTGCAGATCCTCGATCGCGTCCTCGACAGCCGCGGCGAAGCCCGCATCGCCGCCGCGCGCCGGATCGGGAGCGGGCACGGTGCGGACATGCGGGCCGAGGTTCACGCTGGGCCCGAGCGAGGGCGAGAATTGCGACACCGCCAGCGTCACGCCGTGATAGGCGGTCTCGGTCACGATCACCCCGGTTCCGCCGGTCTTGGCGAAGGCCATGCGCAGCGCGAGGTCATTAGCCTCGCTGCCGGTGCAGGTAAACATCACATGGCCGAGCTCTGCCGGGAAGGTGGCGAGCAGCTTATCGGCATAGGCGAGCACCCCGTTATGCAGATAGCGGGTGTGGGTCGCCAGCGTCGCCGCCTGCCGCGCCGTGGCCTCGACCACATGCGGGTGGCAGTGCCCGACCGAGGCCACGTTGTTGTAGACGTCGAGATAGGCCTCACCGGCGGCGTCGTAGAGCCAGACACCCTCGCCGCGCACCAGGAGCACCGGGTGCTCGTAGAACAGCCGGTAGGCCGGGCCGAGCAGCGCCTGACGCTTCCGCACCAGAAGCGCCTCTTCCTCGGTCAGGTTGGCCGCGCCGGGGACGAAGGCGTTGATCATCGTGCTGTCGGGTCTCATGGCTCACTCCATCCCGCAGGTCTGGCGCAGGGCGCGGCGCGCCGCATCGCGGGGCAGGGCGGTCAGCGCCTGCAATCCCGTACGGGCTGCGGGGAAGTTGCGCAGGATATAGGGGGCGTTCTCGGGATGGCTCGCCGCGCGGGAGCTGGCGATGCCGATGGTGGTGATCATCCGCGTGGCGGTGAGGTCGAAGAGCACATCGACCTCCTCGGGCAGCAGGGGATAGGCCTCGTGATAGCCCGCGACGAAGGCGGTGAGCGAGCCGAGCGCATCCTCGGGGTCGATCTGATAGGCGGCGGCGACCGCCAGATCGCAGACCCGCGCCGTCCGCACCATGTCGCCGAAATCGAGCACTCCGGCCACCGCATCGGGGTTCTGCGGATCGACCAGCACGTTATGCGGGTTGAGATCGTTGTGCACCACCTGCCAAGGCAGCGTTGGCAGCAGCGGCGCCACCTCGGCCTCGAAGATGTCGAGGCAGCGCAGCGAGAGATCGCGCGAGGCCGGGTCGGGGCAACTTGGCAGCAGCGGCCGCAGCCGGGCGGCATGGCGGATATCCCAGAGCAGGTCCTGCTCTGCCGCGGGGTGGGTGAAGCTGGCCAGTGCGCGCGACAGGTCGGCAAGTACCCGCCCCATGGCCCGGCGCTGCGTACCGGAGCGCGGCGCGAGATGCAGCGGCGTGCCCTCCAGGTAAGTCAGCACCCGGAGCAGGCTGCCATTGGCCAGCGTGACTTCGGTCGCGCCGTCCAATGTGCGCAGCACCCGCGGCACGCAGAGATCGGGGGCGGTGCTTTCCAGATGCAGCAGCGCCTCGGTCTGGAAGGTGGTCACCGCATGCGGCTCGGCCCGGTTGGCGATCTTGAGCACATAGCCCGCGCCCTTCGCGTCGCGCAGCAGCAGGTTCAGGTCACGCTCCGAGGTCAGCCGCTTCGGCTCGGCCTCCAGCCCGAAATGCAGCCTGGCCAAGGCCATGGCCTCGGCGTCGGAGAGGTCGGGCGGGGCGGAGGCCAGAAGCGCGCCGAGCGGCGGGGACAGGTCGGGCAAGGCGGGCTCCTCGTGGCATTTGGCTGGCGGGATCATTGACGATCCGTGCCCGGATGCCAAGGGCGGGGCGGCGGGTTCCCCGAATGCCTGCGGATTGGGCGGGGTGCTGAAAGATCGGTCGCCTGCTGAACGGCGGGAGGCGCAAAAAGCGGCAGTTGCGCGGCAGCCGGTTGCCCCTCTGTGGCGGCGGTGATCGGATGCGCGGCATGAATGCAGTGACCCCCTTGAGTCCCGAGACACGGCCCGCCGTGATGGAGCGCAGTTCCGGCTGCGCCTTCGTCGCGCTGCGCCAGTCGCGCGGCGCGACCCGGCTGGCCGATCTGGCGCAGGCGGGCTCGGCCAAGGCGATCCTGCCGCGGGTGGCGGGGGCGGTGCCGGAGGTGGTGTATCTCAACACCTCCGGCGGGCTGACCGGGGGCGACCGGCTGAGCTACCGGCTCGAGGTCGGCGCGGGCTGCCGGGTGCTGGCGACGACCCAGACGGCGGAGCGCGCCTATGCGGCGGGCGAGGGCGTGGCGGAGGTGCGGGTCAGCCATTCGGTCGGCGCGGGCGGCTGGCTCGATTGGCTGCCGCAGGAGACGATCCTTTACGACGGCGCGGCGCTGGAGCGGCACACCGAGATCGAGCTGGCTGGCGATGCGGGCTGTCTGATGCTCGAGTCCGTGGTGCTGGGCCGCGCCGCCATGGGCGAGACCGTGAGCCGGCTGAAATTTCGCGATGCACGGACGGTGCGGCGCGACGGGCGGCCGGTGCTGCTCGATCCGTTGGCCTTCGACGATGCGGCGCTGGCGGCGGCGGGCGGCTTTGCCGTGTTGGGCGGGGCGCGGGCCTTCGCCACGCTGGCGATGATCGGGCAGGGCGCCGAGGATACGCTGGCCCGGGCGCGGGCCGTGTTGGATGAGCCGGGGGTGGAGGCCGCGGCCTCGGCCTTCGACGGGAAACTGGTGCTGCGGCTGCTGGCGCCCGATGGCTGGCCGCTGCGCCGTCAGGTGGTGCGGGTGCTGGGCGCCTTGCGCGGGACCGCCTTGCCGCGCGTCTGGCAGGTTTGAGAGGGAGTTGCGATGAACCTGACACCGAGGGAAAAGGACAAGCTGCTGATCAGCGTCGCCGCCATGTTGGCGCGCGGGCGGCTGGCGCGGGGGGTGAAGCTGAACCACCCCGAGGCGATTGCGCTGATCTCGGATTTCGTGGTCGAGGGCGCGCGCGACGGGCGCACGGTCGCCGATCTGATGCAGGCCGGGGCCTTCGTCATCACCGCCGAGCAATGCATGCCGGGCATCCCCGAGATGATCCATTCCATCCAGGTCGAAGCGACCTTCCCCGACGGGACCAAGCTCGTCACCGTCCACCATCCGATCCGCTGAGAGGTTTCCATGCGTTCTGCCCCCTTCGCCAAACCCGCCGATGACCGCCCGCTGAGGCTCCTGTCGGCCCTGCCGCTGGCGGCGCTGGTGCTGCTTCTGCCGGCTGCCGCGCTGGCGCATCCGGGCCATGTGGCGGCTTCGCCCTTCGCCTCGGGGCTCGGGCATCCGCTGGGCGGGCTCGACCATGTGCTGGCGATGCTGGCGGTCGGGCTCTGGGCCGCGACGACCGGCGGGCGGGCGCTCTGGGCGATGCCGTTGGCCTTCGTGCTGGCGATGCTGGGCGGCGGCGCGCTGGGCGCCGCGGGTCTGCCCTTCCCGGCGGTGGAGCCGATGATCCTCGCCTCCATCGTGCTTCTGGGCGCCGCCGTGGCGCTGGCGCTGCGCCCGACGCTGCCGCTTGCCCTCGGGGCGATCGCGCTCTTCGGTCTGGCGCATGGCCACGCCCATGGCGCGGAAGGTCCGGCCTCGGGGCTGATGCTCTACGCCGGGGGCTTCGTGCTGGCCACCGCTGCGCTGCATGGCGCGGGGCTGCTGGCCGGGCTCGGGCTGGCGCGGCTGAACGTTCTGGCCTCGCGGCTTCTCGGCGGCGGCACGGCGCTGGCGGGCCTCGTGCTCGCCCTGTCCTGAGGAGAGCGCGATGATCCCCGGAGAGCTGTTTCCCGCCGAGGGCGAGATCACCCTGAACGCCGGGGCCGAGGCCCTGGTGCTTGCCGTCTCCAACACCGGCGACCGTCCGGTGCAGGTGGGCTCGCATTACCATTTTGCCGAGACCAACGCCGGGCTGTCCTTCGACAGGGCGGCGGCGCGGGGGCGGCGGCTCGACATTCCGGCGGGCACCGCGGTGCGCTTCGAGCCGGGCCAGACCCGCGAGGTCCGGCTGGTGCCCTATGGTGGCGCGCGCCATGTCTATGGCTTCAACGCTGCCGTCATGGGCAAGCTCTGACCTCACCCCAGACACCGGAGCCCGCCATGTCCCCCTTATTCCGCTATGCCGAGATGATGCGCCTGTCGATGCAGATGGGTCTCATGCTGTTCGAGGCGCAGCAGGTCATCGCGCTGCGGATGCCGGGCATGACCGGGGTGCTTGCCGCGCATCCGTCGGAGAACGGGCGTATGCTGGCCGAGAAGGGCGCGGCCTTCGCGCAATCGGCGCAGGCCGCCACCCTCGCCGCGCTGCAGGGCAAGCAGGCGGATCAGGTGGCGATGGCCGCGCTGCGCCCGATCCGCCGCAAGACCCGGGCCAATGCGGCGCGGCTCACCCGCGCCGCGAAGCAGGTCTGAGCAATGCGCGCCGTCCCCCCTCCGACCTCAGGGCGCGTCCGGCAGCGGCGGCAGGCTGCGCAAGTAGAGGATCACCGCCTTCAGGTCGTACTCGGTGAAGCCTGCGAGATAGCCGTAGGGCATCGGTGGCAGCATCGGCGTGCCATCGGCATGCACGCCCTTGGTGATCATCGCGGCGATCTGCTCGTCGCTGTAATCGGCCAGCCCGTCCTTGTGGCTGGTCAGGTTCGCCGCGACCGAGACGCCCCAGGGCCCCGGAAACTCGAAGCCGCCGCGACCCAGGTCGGTGTCGTACTTGAAGCCTTGGGGGCCGAGGGGCGTGTGGCATTCGATGCAATGCGCGATCGGACCGGCGAGATAGGCGCCGTATTCGACACTGACGCCGCGCGGCGGCGCGGTGACGCTTTCGACCGGCGGGCCGTAGGCCGGCGGCAGCGGGATGCGGTAGTTCGAGGGCGGCGTCTCGTTCGCCACCGGCTCCAGGGTCCGCAGGAACAGGACCACGGAGCCGAGATCGTCGTCGGAGAGGCCGCGATAGACGGAGAACGGCATCGGCGGGCCGATCACCGTGCCGTCCGGGCGGATGCCCTCGCGGATCGCGCGGGCAAGCTCGGCGTCGCTCCATTCGGCGATGCGGCTCGCCGGGGTGATGTTGGGCGCGACCGCGGTGAACTCGGGCAGTTCGATCACCAGCCGGCCCGACAGCTCCTGATCCATCACCGGGCCGTCCGGCCCCAGCGGCGTGTGGCAGTTGCCGCAGCCCGCCGGGCCGCGCACCAGATATTCCCCTCGCTCCAGCGTCGGTCCGGCCTCGGCCATTCCGACCAGAGCAAGGCTTACGGCCATAGCAAGGTTCACGGGCAGCAGCCCGCGCAAGGTCCTGCGCAGCGTCATCATTCTGTCCCTCTTTTCTATACGGCCCCTGCGGGCGGCCCCGGCCTCCTGGCGTCAGGGCTTCCTCGCAGCGCGGTGATTTCGCCAGCCGCCGCCGGACCTGTCAACTTGTCGCATCGGTCGGGATCAACCCGCCTGCGCTTCCGCTGAAGGAGGTATCATGCCTGCCCAGATCTCTCGTGCCACCTATGCCGCCATGTTCGGCCCGACCACCGGCGACAAGCTGCGGCTGGGGGATACGGAGCTGATCATCGAGGTCGAGCGCGACCTGACCACCTATGGCGAGGAGGTGAAGTTCGGCGGTGGCAAGGTGATCCGCGACGGCATGGGCCAGAGCCAGATCACCCGGGCGCAGGGCGCGGTGGATACCGTCATCACCAATGCGCTGATCGTCGATCATACCGGGATCTACAAGGCCGATGTCGGCCTGCGCGACGGGCTGATCCACAAGATCGGCAAGGCGGGCAACCCCGATACCCAGCCGGGGGTCGACATCATCATCGGCCCGGGCACCGAGGTGATTGCGGGCGAAGGGCGCATCCTGACCGCCGGAGGGATGGATGCGCATATCCATTTCATCTGCCCGCAGCAGATCGAGGATTCGCTGCACTCCGGCATCACCACCATGCTCGGCGGCGGCACCGGCCCGGCACATGGCACGCTCGCCACTACCTGCACCCCGGGGCCGTGGCACATCGGGCGGATGCTGCAGGCGGCGGATGCCTTTCCGATGAACCTCGCCTTCGCCGGCAAGGGCAACGCCTCGCTGCCCGCCGGGCTGGAGGAGCAGGTGCGCGCCGGGGCCTCCTGTCTCAAGCTGCACGAGGATTGGGGCACCACGCCCGCCGCCATCGACTGCTGCCTGACGGTGGCCGATGCGATGGATGTGCAGGTGATGATCCACACCGACACACTGAACGAGAGCAGCTTCGTGGAGAACACGCTCGACGCCATCCGCGGCCGGACGATCCACGCCTTCCACACCGAGGGCGCGGGCGGCGGCCATGCGCCCGACATCATCAAGGTGGTGGGCTCAGCCAATGTGATCCCCAGCTCCACCAACCCGACGATGCCCTACACCGCCAATACCATCGAAGAGCATCTCGACATGCTGATGGTCTGCCATCACCTCGACCGCTCGATCCCCGAGGATGTGGCCTTCGCCGAAAGCCGCATCCGGCGCGAGACCATTGCCGCCGAGGATATCCTGCACGACATGGGCGCCTTCTCGGTCATCTCATCCGACAGTCAGGCGATGGGGCGGGTGGGCGAGGTCATCACCCGGACATGGCAGACCGCGCACAAGATGAAGGTGCAACGCGGGCGGCTGGCCGAGGAGCTGGGGGCGAACGACAACTTCCGCGTCCGGCGCTACATCGCGAAATACACCATCAATCCCGCGATCACCCATGGCATCTCGCGCCACATCGGCTCGGTCGAGGAGGGCAAGCGCGCCGATCTCGTGCTCTGGACGCCGGCTTTCTTCGGCGCCAAGCCCGACATGGTGCTGATGGGCGGGATGATCGTCTGCGCGCAGATGGGCGATCCGAACGGCTCGATCCCGGCGCAGCCCTTCTACACAAGGCCGATGTTCGGCGCCTTCGGCGGGGCTTTGCATGCCAGCGCCGTCACCTTCCTGTCGCAGGCGGCGCAGGAGGACGGGGTGCGCGACCGGCTGCGGCTGCAGAAGGGCACGCTGGCGGTGGAGGGAACGCGGGGCATCGGCAAGGCCGATATGCGGCTGAACGCGCATCGCCCGCAGATCGAGGTGAACCCCGAGACCTACGAGGTGCGCGCCGATGGCGAGATCCTGACCTGCGCGCCGCTGGCCGAGCTGCCGCTGGCGCAGCGGTATTTCCTGTTCTGACCGCTCACTCCGCCGGGCAGAGCCGCCGGATCGGCCAGCCGGGCCGCGCCGGCGCCAACGCGCCTGTCAGCGGCAGGCAGCGGGTCGGGTCGCGCGGCGGGATCTGCGGCGGCTCCGCCCCGCCGTCACGCGGCGGCAGCGAGGCGAGGCCTGCGCGGTTGTCGACAGCCTCTGGCGCAGGGTTCGTCTTGTGCATGGCGGCTCCTCTCAGCACTCTGTCCCGGTGCAGCCTGCTGTCGCTCCGTTAACGAATCGCTGACACGCCTGACATCGAAAGGGAACGACCATGACCGACCTTCCTCCCGCCCGCCGACTGCTGCGCCATGGCGCCTGGGAGGGCGCCGCCGCCGCCCGCGTGCTGCTCGACTACGACGCCCGCTTTCTGCGCCGCAAGCGGCTGGAGACCGTGGATGGGCAGGGCTTCCTGGTGGACCTGCCGGAAACGGTGAGCCTCGACGAAGGCGATGCCTTCGAGCTGGAGGATGGCCAGCTGGTCGAGATCGGCGCGGCGCCCGAGGAGGTGCTGGTGGTGACCGGCGCGCTGACCCGCGCGGCCTGGCACATCGGCAACCGCCATACGCCCTGCCAGATCGAGGCCGAGCGCCTGCTGATCAAGCGCGACCATGTGCTGGAAGGCATGTTGCGCGGGCTGGGGCTGACGGTGGCCGAGGCGGTCGAACCCTTCACGCCCGAGGGCGGCGCCTATGGCCACGGTCGCACCATGGGCCATGACCACGGGCCGGAAGCTGGCCATTCCCACGGCGAGGGCCATTCGCATCCGCATGTCCACGTCCATGTCTCGCGCAAGGTGGAGGAGGACGACATCACCCCCGATGTCGATCCCGGATGAGCGCGGCGCCTCCCGGCCTCCTGAACCTCGTGCAGTGGCTCTCCCCGGCCTTCCCGACCGGGGGCTTTGCCTATTCGCACGGGCTGGAATGGGCGATCTCGGCGGGCGAGGTCCGTGACGGCGCGTCGGTGGAACGCTGGCTCGCCGACGTGCTGCGCTTCGGCGCGGGTCGGACGGATGCGATCCTGCTGGCGCAGGCGCTGGCCGCCGAAGCCGATCTCGACGCGCTGACCGACATCGCCCGCGCGCTCGCCCCGTCGGCCGAGCGGCTGCGCGAGACCGAGGATCAGGGCGCGGGCTTCGCCGCCGCCACCGCCGCGCTGACCGGGTTTGACCTCGCGCCGCGCCCGCTGCCCGTTGCCGTGGGGCAGGCGGCGCGCACGCTGGCGCTGCCGGCGCCGCAGGTGCTGGCGCTCTACCTGCACGCCTTTGCCGCCAATCTCGTCTCGGCGGCGGTGCGCTTCGTTCCGCTCGGGCAGACCGAGGGGCAGCGGGTGCTGGCGGCGCTGCATCCGCTGATCGACGCGCTGGCGCTGGAGGCCGCGACTGCGACGCTCGACGACCTCGCGACCTCCGCCCTGCGCGCCGATCTGGCGGCGATGCAGCATGAAACCATGGATGTAAGGATCTTTCGCACATGACGCAGCACGGACCTCTTCGCGTCGGCATCGGCGGCCCGGTGGGCGCAGGCAAGACCACGCTGACGGAAAAGCTCTGCGCGGCGCTGGCCGACCGCTGCTCGATGGCGGTGATCACCAACGACATCTACACCCGCGAGGATGCCGATTTCCTGATGCGGGCGCAGGTGCTGCCCTCCGAGCGCATCCGGGGGGTGGAGACCGGCGGCTGCCCGCATACCGCGATCCGCGAGGATGCCTCGATCAACCTCGCGGCCATCGCCGATCTCCGGCGGCAGTTCGACGATCTGGGCCTGATCCTGATCGAATCCGGCGGCGACAATCTGGCGGCGACCTTCAGCCCGGAACTGGCGGATCTGACGATCTACGTCATCGACACGGCGGCGGGGCAGGACATCCCGCGCAAGCGGGGCCCGGGCGTCACCCGCTCGGATCTGCTGGTGGTCAACAAGACCGACCTCGCGCCGCATGTCGGCGTGGATGTGGCGCTGCTGGAGGAGGATGCGAAGCGCGCCCGCGGCAGCCGGCCCTATGTCATGGGGCGGATGCGCGCGGGTGTGGGAATCGCGGAGATCGTCGCCTTCCTCGAGCGCGAAGGCGGCCTGCGTCTGTTGCCGGTTGCGGGACAGAGCCAGCCGCAAACCGCCTGATCCGACCGCATCCCGCCGCATTTCGCGGCGGCTCACGCGCAATTGCCTAAAAAGTGAACTCCCGCTTCGGGCCGCCTGCCGCGCCGAACGCATCGCCTTGCCGCACCGTCATGCGCCACGTCTTCTGACTGACGCGAAGGTCGAAAAGACCCGCGAAGACAACAGGTGTGCGGTGGCGAGCGATTGGAACTCCGTCACCACCGCACGGGGTGCAACATGGTTGCCGTCTCTGGATACAGGCCGCCTCCCGCGAAGGGAAGGCGCGCCCTAGGGGTGGCCGTTCGAGAGGGAAGTCCATGAACGGGTTGAGGGGAATGATCATCGGCGCGGGGGTCGGTCTGACGCTGACCGGCGCCGCCGCGGCGCAGGAAACTGTGAAGGTCGGCGTCCTGCATTCGCTGTCGGGCACGATGGCGATTTCGGAGACGACGCTGAAGGACACGATGCTGATGCTGATCGCCGAGCAGAACGCCAAGGGCGGCGTGCTGGGCAAGCAGATCGAGGCGGTCGTCGTCGATCCGGCCTCGGACTGGCCGCTGTTCGCCGAAAAGGCGCGCGAGCTGCTGACCGTGTCGGATGTCGACGTGATGTTCGGCTGCTGGACCAGCGTCAGCCGGAAATCGGTGCTGCCGGTGATCGAGGAGCTGAACGGGCTCTTGTTCTATCCGGTGCAATACGAGGGCGAGGAGTCCTCGAAGAACGTGTTCTATACCGGCGCCGCGCCGAACCAGCAGGCGATCCCGGCGACCGACTATTTCCTCGAGGAGCTGGGCGTCGAGAAATTCGCGCTGTTGGGCACGGACTACGTCTATCCGCGCACCACGAACAACATCCTCGAAAGCTACCTGCAGCAGAAGGGCATCGCGAAGGAAGACATCTTCGTGAACTACACCCCCTTCGGGCATTCCGACTGGTCCAAGATCGTGGCCGACGTGGTGGCGCTGGGCGCGGATGGCAAGAAGGTCGGCGTGATCTCGACCATCAACGGCGACGCCAACATCGGCTTCTACAAGGAGCTGGCGGCGGCGGGCATCTCGGCCGATGACATCCCGGTCGTGGCCTTCTCGGTCGGCGAGGAAGAGCTTTCGGGCCTCGATACCTCGAACCTCGTCGGCCATCTGGCGGCGTGGAACTACTTCCAGTCGGCGGACGAGTCCGCCAATGACGAGTTCATCGCCAAGTGGAAGGAATTCGCCGGCGAGAACCGCGTGACCAACGACCCGATGGAAGCCCATGTGATCGGCTTCAACATGTGGGTGCAGGCGGTCGAGAAGGCGGGCACCACCGATGTCGACGCGGTGCGCGAGGCGATGTACGGGCTTGAAGTGCCGAACCTGACCGGCGGCACCGCCAAGATGCTGCCGAACCATCACCTCACGAAGCCGGTGCTGATCGGCGAGATCCAGGCCGATGGCCAGTTCGACATCGTCAGCCAGACCGAGCCGGTGGCCGGCGACGCCTGGACCGACTTCCTGCCGGAATCGGCGGTGCTCGAGGCCGATTGGGCCGAGCTCGACTGCGGCATGTACAACACCGAGACCAAGACCTGCGTGCAGATCAAGTCGAACTACTGATGCGGACGGGGGCGGTGCGCCGCCCCCCTCTCTCACGCCGGGGGCAGAATGCGGCTTTTCCTCTCCATCCTTGCGGCGCTTTTCCTGGCGCTGCCCGCGGTCGCGCAGGGCACGCCCGCCGCGCAGATCCTTGCGGACAACCGCGCGCTGGTCGAGAAATCCTCGCGCCAGACCATCGGCCCGGTGATCGAGGCGCTGGCCTCCAGCGGCGATCCGGCGGCGGCGGCGATCCTCGCGGCCTGGGCCGACCGCGGTCTCGGCCTGCATGACGACGGCCGCTTCCTCCTGATCTCCGAGGCGGAGGCGGGCTGGGCGCTGCGCGACCTTTCGGGGGCCGAGGCGGGGCAGGCGGCCAAGGGCGAGGTCAAGCAGTTGCGCCCAAATTCCGGGGTGCGCGGCCTGATCGCCACGGCGCTGGTTCAGTTCCAGCTCGCCGATCCCGATCCCGCGCGCCGCTCCGAGGCGCTGGCCTCCATTGCCCGCGACCCGTCGCCCGACCATCTCGAGCCGCTGCGCGTCGCCATGGCTAAGGCCTCCGATCCCGCCATGGCGCGGCTGGAGCGGCTGCTGACCCTGCGCTTCGATCCCGACTCTGCCGCCCGGGTCGCCGCGATCGAAAGCTTCGGCGCCGATCTCGGCCTCGACCTGCGCGCCGCGCTCAACCCGCTGGTGGGCACCCGCCGCATCGCCGTGGCAGGCGGGGCGCCCGAGGGCGAGAACCTCGCCGCCAGCCTCACCCCCGGCAAGGAAATCACCCGCGAGGCGGCCTATGACCTGCTCGTCACCGCCGACCTCGCCCCGGCCCGGCTGACCGAGGCCGACCAGCGCGCGACGCTGATCGAGAACATCGACAACGGCAGTGTCGCGGGCATCCCCGTCGCCGCGCTCGACAACCGCGCCGAACGCGACCGCGCCTATACCGCGCTCGAGGCCGAGGGCCGCGCCCCCGCCGCCGCGACCGAGGACGAGGTGAGCGCCGCGCTCGCCGCCCACAGCTTCCACGACGTCTATGCCGAGCCCGACCCGGCGGTGACCGAGGCGGCAGAGGCGGCGCTCGCCCGGATCGGCCTCAAGGTCGGGGCGATGCAGGCGGCAGACCTCTCACTCGACGCGCTGTCGCTGGCCTCGATCTACTTCCTCGCCGCCATCGGCCTCGCCATCACCTTCGGTGTGATGCGGGTGATCAACATGGCGCATGGCGAGTTCATCATGATGGGCGCCTATACCGGCTATGTCGTGCAGCAGGTCGTCGCCGACCGCACGCTGTCGATCCTGCTCGCCTTGCCGCTCGCCTTCCTCGTCACCTTCGCCGCTGGCGTGGCGATGGAGCGGCTGGTGATCCGCCATCTCTACAAGCGCCCGCTGGAAACCCTGCTCGCCACCTTCGGCATCTCCATCGCGCTGCAGCAGCTGGCCAAGAACATCTTCGGCACCCAGGCCCGCCCGCTCACCTCGCCCGGCTGGCTCGACGGAGCGCTGGTGTTCAACGACGTGGTTTCGATCAGCTACATCCGCATCGCCATCTTCGCGCTGGCGCTGGTCTTCCTCGGCGTCTTCCTCTTCATCATGAAGCGCACGAGGCTCGGGCTCGAGGTGCGGGCAGTGACGCAGAACCCTTCGATGGCCGCCTCCATGGGCATCAACCCCGACCGGATCAACATGCTGACCTTCGGCCTGGGCTCGGGCATCGCCGGGATCGCCGGCGTGGCCATCGGTCTCTTCGCCAAGGTCACTTCCGAGCTCGGCTCCGACTACATCGTGCAAAGCTTCATGACCGTGGTCGTGGGCGGGGTCGGCAATATCTGGGGGACGCTGGCGGGGGCGCTGATGATCGGCGGCATGCAGAAGGGCATCGAGTGGCTGAACCCCTCGAACACGCTGGCTGCGCAGACCTACATGATCATCTTCATCATCATCTTCATCCAGTTCCGCCCCCGCGGCATCATCGCCCTCAAGGGCCGCGCGGCGGGAGACTGAGCGATGACCCTTTCCCCTTCATCTTGGTCCAAATGTCCCGGGGCGCGCGAGGGGATGGCCCCCCGCTTCTCCGGCCGGAGCCTGCCATGACCCAAGGTTTCCTCGCGAAAAACCCTTCCGTCCTGATCTTCCTTGCCGCCCTCGCGCTCTTCACCCTCGCGGTGACGCTCTTGTCGCATGCCTATGGCGTCTCCTTCCTCTCCACCTCCTTCGTGAAGACGCTGGGAAAGACGCTCTGCCTCTGCCTGATCGCGCTGGCGATGGATCTTGTCTGGGGCTATGCGGGCATCCTCAGCCTCGGGCATTTCGCCTTCTTCGGCCTCGGCGGTTACATGATTGGAATGTGGCTGATGTATGCCCGTACCGAGGAGATCGTGGTGCAGGCGCTTTCGGGCGCGCCGCTGCCGCCGACGCCGGAGGAGATCGTCTCGGGCATCGGCACGCAGATCTTCGGCGTGGTCGGCGGCTCCGAGATCCCCTGGGTCTGGAGCTTTGCCCACAGCCTGCCCTTGCAGCTGATGCTGGTGGTGCTGGTGCCGGGGCTTCTGGCGCTGGCCTTCGGCTGGCTCGCCTTCCGCAGCCGGGTGACCGGAGTGTATCTCTCGATCCTGACCCAGGCGATGACGCTGGCGCTGGCGCTCTATCTCTTCCAGAACGACTCGGGGCTGCGCGGCAACAACGGGCTGTCGGGCTTGCAGAACATGCCGGGACAGGGGGCGGTGACGCAGGACCAGCTCTCGGTCTGGTTCCTCTGGGCCTCTGCCTTGGCCTTGGGGCTCGGCTATCTGCTCTGCGCCTGGGTCGTCTCGGGCAAGTTCGGCTCGGTGATCCGGGCGATACGCGACGACGAGCAGCGGGTGCGCTTCCTCGGCTATTCGGTCGAAAGCTACAAGCTCGCGGTCTTCACCCTGACGGCGATCATCGCTGCCATCGCGGGCGCGCTCTACTATCCGCAGGCCGGGATCATCAACCCCGCCGAGCTCGCGCCCATCGCCTCGATCTATCTCGCGGTCTGGGTCGCCATCGGCGGGCGCGGGCGGCTCTATGGGGCGGTGATCGGCGCGGCCTTCGTCTCGCTTCTCTCCTCCTGGTTCACCGGCGGGCGTGCGCCGAGCATCAACCTCGGCTTCTACACGGTGAACTGGGTCGACTGGTGGCTGATCCTGCTGGGCCTCGCCTTCGTGCTGGTGACGCTTTTCGCGCCGCAGGGCATCGGCGGGCTGTTCGACCTCTGGCAGGGGGCGAAGCATCCCAAACGGCGGGGCGCGCCGCTGGGGCCGGATGACGGCTCGTTCCAGGAGAAGGAGGCAGTGGAATGAGCGCGCTGCTCGAGGTTTCCGGCGTCTCCGTCACCTTCGACGGCTTCCGCGCCATCAACAACCTGTCCTTCAACATCGCGGCGCAGGAGCTTCGCGCGATCATCGGGCCGAACGGCGCGGGCAAGACCACCTTCATGGACATCGTCACCGGCAAGACCCGGCCCGACGAGGGCAGCGTCACCTTCGGCGAGCGGTCGGTCTCGCTCTTGTCCCTGTCCGAGGCGCAGATCGCCCGGGCCGGGGTGGGGCGCAAGTTCCAGCGGCCCACGGTCTTCGAGGATCAGTCGGTGTTCGACAACCTGATGATGGCGCTGAAGAAACCGCGCGGGCCGCTCGCCGTGCTGATGTTCCGCGCCTCGAAGGGCGACGCGCGCAAGGTGCGCGATCTGGCGGAGGAGGTGGGGCTGGGCGACCAGCTGGAGCGCAAGTCGGGCGAGCTCTCCCACGGCCAGAAGCAATGGCTGGAGATCGGCATGCTGCTGGCGCAGGAGCCGCGGCTTCTGCTGGTGGACGAGCCCGCCGCGGGCATGACGCTGGCCGAACGAGAGCATACGACCGCCCTGCTGGTCGAGATGGCGAAGACCCGGGCAGTGGTGGTGGTGGAGCATGACATGGATTTCGTCCGCCGCCTCGACTGCAAGGTGACGGTGCTGCACGAGGGGTCGGTGCTGGCCGAGGGCACGCTGGACCATGTGACGAAGAACCCTTCGGTGATCGAAGTCTATCTGGGGCGGGGCTGATGCTGAAGACCGAAGGACTGACCCTGCATTATGGCGGCAGCCAGATCCTCTATGGGATCGACATGGAGGCGCGGGCGGGCGAGGTGACCTGCATCATGGGCACCAACGGGGTGGGCAAGACCTCGCTCCTCAAGGCCATTGCCGGTACCCACCCTCGCTCGGGCGGGCGGGTGATCTTCGACGGCGAGGATCTGCCGGTCGTGAAGCCGCAGGGCATGGCGCGGCGCGGGCTGGGCGTGGTGCCGCAGGGTCGGATGATCTTTCCGCTGCTGACGGTGACCGAGAACCTGCACACCGGCTTCGCCACCCTGCCGCGCAGCGAGCATCGGGTGCCGGACGAGATCTACGACCTCTTCCCGGTGCTCAAGGACATGGGTCATCGCCGGGGCGGCGATCTGTCGGGCGGGCAGCAGCAGCAGCTGGCCATTGCCCGGGCGATGATCATGAAGCCGAAGCTCCTGCTTCTGGACGAGCCGACCGAGGGGATCCAGCCCAACATCATCCAGCAGATCGGGCGGGTGATCTCGTACCTCCGCTCCAAGGGCGACATCGCCATCGTGCTGGTGGAACAGTATTTCGACTTCGCCTTCGATCTGGCGGACCGCTTCTATGTGCTGAAGCGCGGCGCGGTCGAGGTGTCGGGTACGAAGGCCGAGCTGGGGCGCGAGCGGATGCGGCAGGCGGTTTCGGTCTGAGCCGGCCTCCGGACAGGAAAAGGCCGGCGGGAGCGACCCCGCCGGCCTTTTCAGTACCTGCCGCCGATCAGTTGGTGGCGGGCGCCGCCGGGGCGGCCGCATCGGCAGCCGGGGCCGCCGCTTCGGTCGGGGCCGGCGAGAAGGTCGACAGGAAGGCCCAGATGTTGTGGGCGTCTTCTTCCTTGCGGACCTTGTAGGTCATCTTGCCGCGCGCCTTGGGATCTTCGAGATAGTCCTTCAGGAACTTGGTCGGGTCCTTGGTATAGGCGGTGAATTCCTCTTCGTTCCAGACGAGGCCCTTCTCGCCGGCGGCTTTCATCGAATCTCCGTAGCCTTTGAAGTCCGCCTGCGAGCCGGCAGGACGGCCGACGACGCCGTAGAGGTTCGGGCCGGTCTTGGCGGCGCGACCGGCGAGGACGGTGCCGGCCTCGTCCACCACGACGTGGCAGGTTTGGCACTGGCTGAAGGCCTTCTCACCGGCTGCCGGATCGCCTTCCTGGGCGAGAACGGGGGCTGCTGCAAAAGCGGCGGCGACGAGGGTAGCGAGTCTAAGCTTCATGGGGATCCTCCCTATTGCTGTAGAGTGTATACGGTAAGCCAATGCCGCTGGTTCACAAGCGCGGCGTGAAACTTGGTAAAGGGTCATGCGGGTCTCCGGAGGCGACGGCATGAGGCGGGCGCCGGGGCGGCCTGCCGGGGCATCGCCATTGCGACGCGGGCGGGGCGCGGGGCCCTTCGGGACGGCGGGGTCGGTGAACGGCTGAACATGACGGCCCGGTTGCCCCTCGGATTGTCGCGGCCCCGGCGGCGTCCGGGAGCCTGATCGGGCCGACTATGCCGCCCCGCGCCGGAAGCCTTGAGGTGACGGATTGACGCACGGCCGACGGAAAGCGCCGGGTCGGACGTGACGCCCGCCGCCGGGCGGGGAGAGAGCCGGGGGTCACAGCCCATTGCGGCCCTCGTCGGAAAGCGCGGGCCGCGGCTCCGCGGCGTCGCGCGGCGCGGGCATCATCCAGCGCCACAGCTTCTGGTCCTGCAGCCGCAGCACCATGAACCAGTGCTCCAGCAGCGCCAGCGCGGTCAGCGCCGCCAGCAACCAGAAGCCGACCGCGCGGCCCACATCCGCCGAGGCCAGCGCCCGTTCGACCCAGCAGCCGGTGGCGAAGGTCAGGAAGGTGACCGAGAGCGGGAAGAGCCCGTTCATCCGCGATTTGCGGAAATAGGTGGCGATATGCGAGATCGCCGAGGGCAGGAACTCGGTGTTGATGTAGGGCACGCCGAAGAACAGGTTCAGCTTGGCCGAGATCCGGGCGATGAACAGCACGAGGAAGGTCCAGAGCCCGAAGGGATTGGCCGCGCCATGGGCGTGCAGCGCCATGCCTGACAGCACCACGATCAGCAGGCTCTCGTGCCAGGCGATGGCGCCGATCGCCCTCAGGAAGCGCTCGCCCTCGCTGGAAAAGCGGGGGCAGGGGCCGGCGTTCGGCCCGGTGATGACGCCGGAGAGGAAGGCCAGCTCGATCCAGGCCCAGATCGCCAGCGCCGAGAGGAAGGCGAGATAGACGCCGCTCACCGAGATGTCGGCCAGCGTGTTCGAGAAGCCGAAGATCCCGCCGAAGAGCAGGGGCAGGCCCAGCACCACCGAGGCCATATGCGCATCCGGGCCGCGGTTGTCGGCATGGCGCACCCGCCACAGCAGAATGCCGGTGGAGAACCACCAGATGAAGATCGCCGAGAGCGCCACGGCCCATGGGCTGGTGAAGATCACGCCTCGTCTCCCGCCGCGGTCGGGGCGGGCAGATCCCGCCCCCGGTGCTGTTCGCGTCTCAATAGACCGGCTCCATCCGCACGCTGTCGGGCAGGGTGCTGGTCTTGACCGGGATGGTGTAGAGCGACACGAAGGCCGCAACCGCCTGCGCGCCCGCCGCCATGCGCCGCGCCCAGCCGCCGATGCCGCCGACCCGCTTCGCCTCGTCCATGGCGATGAAGGCGCGGTTCATCCGGTTCAGCCCCGGAATCCAGCGCGGGTGGTCGATGTCGAGCTCCACCGGGAAGATCTGCCGGGCGATGGCCGAGGTCTTGCGGTAGACCTCCTGATCGTACCAGTCGATGTCCACCCCCAGCGCGTTGTGGAACTCGGGCCTCGCGTGGTCGCGCACCCACATCGTCGAATAGACCGCGGTCAGGAAGAAGCGGATCCAGAGCTTGTTCACCGTCGAGGTGGTGAGCTTTGGGTCGGTCTTCATCAGCAGGGCGAAGGCCTCGCCATGGCTGAACTCGTCGTTGCACCACTCCCTGAACCACTTGAAGATCGGGTGGAAGCGATGCTCGGGGTTCGCCTCCAGGTGGCGGTAGATGGTGATGTAGCGGGCGTAGCCGATCTTCTCCGACAGGTAGGTGGCGTAGTAGATGAACTTCGGCCGGAAATAGGTGTATTTCTTCGCCTTGGTCAGGAAGCCGAGGTTCACCGCCACCCCCGCCTCGCGCAGCGCGTCGTTGATGAAGCCGGCATGCCGCGCCTCGTCGCGCGCCATGTAGTTGAACAGCTCGCAGATGTCGGGGTTGTTGCCGCGCCGCTTCATCTCCTTGTAGAGCACGCAGCCCGAGAATTCGGCGGTGCAGGAGGAAACGAGGAAGTCGATGAACTCCACCTTCAGGGCAGGGTCCATCCCCGCCCAATCCACCTTGTCCCAGGCGTCGGTCTTCTTGAAATGGCCCTTGTTCGGGTCGGACTTCATCTGCGCGATCAGCCGGTCCCATTCGGGCCGCACCGAAGATACGTCGATCCGGTCCAGCTCGTCGAAATCCGTGGTGTAGAAGCGCGGATTGAGCAGCGTGGTCTCGGTCGCCATCGCCGTGGTATCGGCCACGGCCTGGGCGGAAAGCTCGGGGGCGATGTCGCCGGGGCGCGCGTTCACAGCTTCACCTCTTCGGAGAAGGAGAACTCGCAGAGCTCCATGAAATCGAAATCGCCGGTCAGCCGGGTCCAGAGCCGCTCCAGCGCGCTCGCCCGGGTGATGGTGGCCAGACGGTCCTCGACGATCACCTCGCCATAGGCGGCCAGCACCGGCGCGCCATGCACCAGCACCTCGTCGCCGGGATGGACCACCGCGCCGTTGTTGAAGCGCACATGCGCATGCAGACTTTCGAACTTGTGACTGACCTCGACGGTGCAAGGCACCTCTTCCGCTACCCTTGTGAAAATTCCCATGGTTCGGTTCCCTTTGTTGGCATCAGTCGGCGAGCAGCCTTTCGAACGCGGCTTTGTTGTCATCGCCGAAGGCCTGAAGCTCCGCGCTCCAGCCCGTTGCGTCGTCATGCAGCGTAAGCCTGCCGTTCTCGTACTCTACCAACCGCACAGGGAGTCCCTGGTCCACCTTCGCCACGGTGCGGGCGCGCTGAAGGCCGTTCTGGATCACGGTGACGAAGCCGCCGTTCTCCGATTCAAACAACATGGAGCCATCCTCCGCGCGCACGGCCACCGCCTTGGCGCCGCGTCCTTCGAAGATGATGGTCCGTTCACTCACAATCGCCGATGCCACCGGCTGACCGACATGTTCGCGGTCGGTCACGACGGCATAGGTCACCACCAGAAGCGAGGCGATCGCCAGGGCCAGCATCATGCGCAGCAGGCCCGGGGGGATCATCTCCTTGTCCTCGTTGCGCAGGGCGGGCTGTTTGGTGGTCTTTGTCATCTGATTTTCCTTACTCTGCCGGAACGGCGCCCTGCGGCGCTCGCGCAGCGGCGCGGGGGGCGACGGAGGGCACCGAAAGCCGGGCCTCGGCGGCATCGCTGAGGATGCGGGCGACGCGCTCGGCATCGGGGATGCAGCGCAGCGCGGGCTCGACGCCGCGCAGATGCCACGGGCGGACATGCGGCCAGCAGACCAGATAGGAAATCTTCGTGTCGCCGCCGATCTGCATCGCGATGGTGCCGGTGCCGTTGCGACGCTTGTCGAGGCTGGCCGACAGCAGCTGCTTGAACGGCAGGTTGATCGTCACCGACAGCGCCGCTCCGATGCGCAGGATCACGCGGGCGGTGGTGATGGTGTAGATGGCGGTCCGTGCCTGCCAGTAGGCCAGAAGCACGATCAGACCGCAGGCGCAGAGCCCGATCACCGCATAGGGCAGGCCATAGGCCAGGGCCATCGGCGCGCCGCCGTCGGCGTAGCCGGTTGAGGCGCGCCAGAGCACCACCAGCACGAAGTAGCAGGCGACCCAGGTCAGCTTGTAGGCCTCGCGCGCGAGAGGCAGCGTGGCGGGGCTGCCCTGCCAGAGCAGCGTTTCGCCCTTGGGCGGATGGGCAGGCAGGCCGGGAAGCGGCTCGAAGGCGAAATCGTCGTGGTCCATGTCGGGCGCTCCGTGCGGAAGGGGATGCGGCGCGGCCCCCTTCCGGAGGCCGCGCCGGGAAGGTCAGGCCAGTTGGCCAGCCAGGGCCGACCAGCGGCTCTTGCGTTTCTCGGCCGAGTACATGATGCCGCCGGCGACATAGCCCGAGATCTTGTCTTCCTCGAGCAGCGTCACCTCGTCGGCCGACTTGTGCGTCGGGATGCCCGCGAACAGGTCCGACGACAGCGAGTTCACGTCGACCCGGCCCTGACGCACCAGCACCATCGGCATCGGCAGAAGGCGCTTGCCGCCGTTGTCCAGCGTGATCTCCAGATAGCGGATCAGCTGCTCGGGCACGTCGATGAAGAGATCGGTCACCTTGCCGACATATTCATGGTCGTTGGCGCGCACCGGCAGGCCGCGCGGGTCGCGCCCGGCCGAGATGACGAAGCCGCATTTCGACATCGGCACGATCTTGTTGTGGCCATGTCCGTCGAGCTCGGGGATGTCGCGCCGCGCCACCCAGGAGGCCGGGCCGACGCCGTCCTTCATCGGATCGCCGGTCGGAACATGCGGGAAGCCTTCGGAAACCGCGGTGCGGGCCATCGGGATCGGGCGATCCTCGCTCTCCGGGCCAGGGTAGGTGACCGAGCCGCGGCCGAAGGGCAAGAGGAAGGTCTTCGGCTTCGGCACCGGGAACAGGCCCTGGTTCGCGGCGACGGTCCCGTCCTCGTTCTCCAGCGGATAGCCTTCGCGCATGTTTTCGGTTTGCAGATAGTAGATCAGGGCGGCGAAGAAGCCCCAGAACAGCCAGATCGCGAGGCTTGCCAAGTCAAAGTCGCCAAAGAAAGTTACACCAACCATTGCAGGGTCCTCCGGTGTCAGGTGGGGAAGTCGGCGATGCCCATCTTGGAACCGCCGGCAAGTCTTTCGGGGTGAAGGATCGTGGTCCGCACCAGCGGGCCAAGCACGATGAGGGTCGCAAACAGCAGCCCGATCTCGAGGTGATAGACGAAGCTGTAGCCGAAGGCCGGGTCCTGCAGCGCAGACCCGAGATGGCCCGCCATGGCCCAGTGGCCGATGCCGTCGCGCAGCGCCCCGCCGATGAAGATGGCAAGCCCCGCCGCCGTCGCCTGCGCCGCGCCCCAGGCGCCGAGCGCCAGCCCGCGCCCGGCGCGACCGCCCGCGGGCATGGTCATCGCCGCGGTCAGCGTGGCGACCGAGAACAGCCCGCCGCCCATGCCGATGCAGCAGGCGCCGAGGTAGAACATCGGCTGCGACCCGGCGGGATAGGCGAAGATCACCAGGGCGAAGGCGGCGATGCCGATGAGGATGCCGCGCCCGGCCATGCGGATCGGGTCGAGCCCGCGGGCGAGCCAGCGCGCGGCAAGCCCGAAGCCCAGAAGCGCGCCCAGCGACCACATGGCCGTCAGCAGCGTGGTGGCCGAGACCGAGAGGCCCATGATCTCGCCGCCATAGGGCTCCAGCAGCACGTCCTGCATGTTGAAGGCCAGCGTCCCGGCGAAGACTACGGCCAGAAGCCGCCCCGCCGTGCCGCCCGACAGAAGGTCGCGCCAGGCGTCGCGGAAGCGCGGCCGCGGTTCGGCCCGCTCGGCCGCCGACATCGGGCGCACCTTCTCCTGCTTCCACAGCGCGATGATGTTCAGCACCAGCGTGGCGAAGCCGCAGCCCTGCACCACGCGGATCAGCCGGATGTCGGAGAAATCGCGCAAAAGCCAGCCGACGACGAGCGAGGAGATCCCCATGCCGACGAGGAACATGACATAGAGCAGCGCCACCACGCGGGGCCGCGTCTCGTCCGTCGCGCGGTCCGAGGCGAGCGCCAGCCCGGCGGTCTGGGTCATGTGCATCCCGAGACCCGCCATCAGGAAGGCGAGGGCCGCCAGCAGCTCGCCCGCCCAGGTCGGCCCGAAGGTCTGGTCACCGCCCAGCACGATCAGCGCGAAGGGCATGATGGCCAGCCCGCCCATCTGCCAGAGCGAGCCGAACCAGAGGTAGGGCACCCGCTTCCAGCCGAGCGCCGAGCGGTAGGTGTCGCTGCGGTGGCCGAGAAGCGCGCGGAACGGGGCGGAAAGCACCGGCAGCGCGATCATCAGCGCAACCACCGTGGCGGGCACCGAAAGCTCGACGATCATCACCCGGTTCAGCGTGCCCAGAAGCAGCACCGTCGCCATGCCGACCGAAAGCTGGAACAGCGACAGCCGCAGCAGCTGGCCCAAGGGCAGACCTTCCGAGGCCGCATCCGCGAAGGGAAGCGAGCGCATCGTCAGCTTCTTGATCTGCTTCCGCCCCAGGATCATGGCCGGAACTCCAGGCACTCGGAGATGTAGAAGCCGCGCGAGACCCGACCGATCTTCACCAGCCTGCGCCCGGTAACCTCGTTCAGAGGCTTGAACGGGTGCGGGATCATGACCGGAGAGCGGTCGGATCGCGGGAACAGCTTTCCCATCCACCAAAACACCATCAGGAAAGGCGTTCTGGGCGCGACGGTAAAGACGACCGAATGCCGCGTGCGCGCGCCGAGCCGGTCGAGTGCGCGGGCGATATCCTCGTCGGTGTAATAGATCAGGCTGTCCATCGCGACGACGTAGTCGAACGACCCCAGTTCATCGGCCAGCATGTCGCCCGCATGGAAGCGTACGCGGTCGGCATGTTCGGGCGGCAGGCGTCTGCGGGCGATCTCCACCAACTGCGGCGAGATGTCGACCGCCGTGACCTCGGCCCCCCGCGCGGCCAGCGCCGCCGTGGTCTGGCCGGCGCCGCAGCCCGCATCCAGAACGCGCAGCCCGGTGAGGTCGCGCGGCAGCCGCCACAGCATCGTGTCGCGCATCATGTCGCGCCCCTCGCGCACCGTCTGCCGGATGCGGCTGACGGGGGCGGAGGAGGTCAGCCGCTCCCAGGTATGGGTCGCGGTGCGGTCGAAATAGTGCTCGACGCGGTCGCGGGTGGTTGAGTAGTCGTTCATGGGATCTTCCTGAAGAACCGGAGGCAGCCGGCGGGATAAGGTTCAGTCGAAACCCAGCAACTCGAAAATCTCACGGTCGGGCAGCGGATGCGGCGCGCTCGGGTCGGTGCCGGCCCAGAGCGTTTCCGCCAGCCGGACATATTCCTTGCGGACCTGCACCACGTCCTCGGCGTCCTCCATCTCGAACAGCGTCTTCTTCTTCAGACGGCTGCGGCGGATGGCGTCGAGGTCGGGCATATGCGCCAGCCGGTTGAAGCCCACGGTCTTGCAGTAGCGGTCCACCTCGTCGGTGTTCTTTGAGCGGTTGGCGACGCAGCCGGCCAGCCGGACCTTGTAGTTCACCGACTTGGCCTGCACTGCGGCGATGATGCGGTTCATCGCGTAGATGCTGTCGAAGTCGTTGGCGGTGACGATCAGCGCCCGGTCGGCATGTTGCAGCGGGGCGGCGAAGCCGCCGCAGACCACGTCGCCCAGCACGTCGAAGATCACCACATCGGTGTCGTCGAGCATGTGGTGCTGTTTCAGCAGTTTCACCGTCTGCCCCACGACATAGCCGCCGCAGCCGGTGCCCGCCGGAGGGCCGCCCGCCTCGACGCATTTCACCCCATTGAAACCCTCGAAGACGAAGTCCTCCGGGCGCAGCTCCTCGGCGTGGAAGTCGACCTCCTTCAGGATGTCGATCACCGTGGGCACCAGACGCCCGGTCAGGGTGAAGGTGCTGTCATGCTTGGGGTCGCAGCCGATCTGCAACACCCGCTTGCCCAGCATCGAGAAGGCCGCCGACAGGTTCGACGAGGTGGTCGACTTGCCGATCCCGCCCTTGCCATAAACCGAGAACACCTTGGCGCTGGTGATCTTCTCCTCCGGGTCGAGATGCACCTGCACCGACCCTTCGCCATCCTGACCGCGCAGCAGCGGTATTTCGTCTCTCGGGCTCATCGGGGGCCCCTTTCCTCTGTTTGCACCATCCCTGACAGGCAGGGCTTGCCGGGCCTCGGGCGCGCGCCTATTCGGCGGCGATCCCTTCGAGCCGGTCTTCCAACTCGTCCGCAGCCCCCTGCAGCGCCGCGAGCGTCGCGGCGTCGGGCTGCCAATAGTTACGGGCACTCGCTTCCAGGAGGCGTTCGGCCATGCGCACGCTCGCCTCGGGGTTCAGTTCGGCCAGCCGCTTGCGCATCGCCTCGTCCAGCACGAAGGTCTCGCTGAGCCGCTGGTAGACCCAGGGCTCCACCTGCTGCGTCGTGGCCGACCAGCCGAGCGTGTTGGTCACCTGCGCCTCGATCTGCCGCACGCCCTCGGCGCCGTGTTTCAGCAGGCCCTCGTAGAACTTGGGGTTCAGGCTGCGGGCGCGGGTCTCCAGCGCGATCTGGTCCTTCAGCGTGCGCACCGTGCCCGCGCCGCGGGTCTGGTCGCCGATGTAGACCGACGCCTCCACGCCCCGCCGCGCGCTTCACCGCGCGGGCGATGCCGCCCAGCGTGTCGAAGTAGTGATCGACCGTGGTCACGCCCAGCTCGACCGACTCGAGGTTCTGATAGGCCACGTCCACCGTCTTCAGCGACTTCTGCAGCAGCGCCGCGTTCTGCACCGGCTTGCCGGTGCGGCCATAGGCGAAAGACTTGCGCGCCTCGTAGGCATCTGCCAGTTCGTCCTCTTCGCCGAAGGCCGAGGAGCCAACCAGCACGTTGACGTTGGAGCCGTAGGCCCCTTCGGCGTTGGAGAAGACCCGCAGCGAGGCGGTCTCCATGTCCACCCCCATCTCCTCGGCATAGGCGAGGGCATGGGCGCGGATGAAGTTCTGCGACAGGGGCTCGTCCTCGGCATGGGCGGCCTTCCAGGCGGCTTCGGCCAGCATGCGGGTCTGCAAGGGCAGGAGGTCGCGGAAGATGCCCGAAAGGGTCATCACCACGTCGATGCGCGGACGGCCAAGCTCGGACAGCGGGATCAGGTCGGCGCCGGCCAGACGCCCGTAATGGTCGAAGCGCGGCTTCGCCCCCATCAGCGCCAGCGCCTGGGCGATCGGGCCGCCGTCGGACTTGATGTTGTCGGAGCCCCAGAGCACCAGTGCCACCGAGCGGGGCAGGGTGGGGTGCGCCTCGAGCAGCCGCTCGGCCTGAGCAGCGCCGTCGCGCAGGGCGAAGGCGGTGGGCATGCGGAACGGGTCGAAGGCGTGGATGTTGCGGCCGGTCGGCAGGATCTCGGGCGCGCGGATCAGGTCGCCCCCCGGCACCGGCAGCATGAAATGCCCGCCGAGCGCCTTTAGGATGCCGCGGATCTCGGTCTCGTCGCGCAACAGCGCCGCCACCTCGGCCCGGCGCTCCTCGGTCATCTCGGGCATCAGCGCGAGGTTTTCCTGCACCTGCTCCTCGGTCATCGGCCGGCCCACGACATGCAGCCCGTCGGTGATCAGCGATCCCTCGGTCTCCAAGAGCTTCAGCCACATCGTCTCGGGCTCCTGCCCGTCGAGGTTCACCGCGCGCGCCTGTTCCGCGATCAAGAGCTCCAGCTCGTCCCGCTCCGCCGCATCGGGCGCAAGCTGGCGCCAGCGCATCAGGCTGTCCTTCAGATCCTGTAGCCCGCGGTAGAGCCCGGCCTTGGCCAGAGGCGGCGTCAGATGGGTGACGGTGATCGCGTTCGACCGGCGCTTGGCCAGCGAGGCTTCGGACGGGTTGTTTGCGGCATAGAGATAGACGTTGGGCAGCGCGCCGATCAGCCGGTCGGGCCAGCAGCCGCCGCCCAAGCCCGATTGCTTGCCCGGCATGAACTCCAGCGCGCCATGCATGCCGAAATGCAGCAGCACATCCGCGCCGAAATCCTCGCGCAGCCAGCGGTAGAAGGTGCAGAAGGCATGGGTCGGGGCGAAGCCCTTCTCGAACAGGAGCCGCATCGGGTCGCCCTCGTAGCCGAAGACCGGCTGGATGCCGACGAAGACATTGCCCATCTGCTGCCCCAGCACATAGACCCCGCGCCCGTCCGACTGGATCCGCCCAGGTGCCGGGCCCCAGGCCTTCTCGACATCCGAGAGCCAAGGCGTGCGGGCGACGATGGTCTCGGCCGGGACATGCGCGGCGATATTGGCGGGCTGGCCATACTGGCTCGAGGTGCCGCCCAGCACCGCGTCGCGCAGCGCCTGCACCGACTCGGGCGGGGTCAGGCTGTAGCCCTCGCGCGCCATGGCATGCAGCACGTTGTAGAGGCTCTCGAAGACGCCGAGATAGGCGGCGGTGCCGACCGCGCCCGCATTGGGCGGGAAGCCGTAGAGCACCACGGCCACCTTGCGCGCGGCCACTTCCGAGCGGCGCAGCAGCGCGAGGCGCAGGGTCTTCTCGGCCAGCACCTTTATCCGCTCGTGGCAGGGCGACATGGCGCGGGCGTCGGCGCCCGCGACCTTCATGTGGCAGCCGCCGGGGCAGCCGTCGCAGCCGCCCATGTCATGCCGCCCGGCAAAGACGGTCGGGTTGGTCGCGCCGTCGATCTCGGGCAGGGCCACGAGCATCGTCGTCTCCACCGGGCCGAGCCCGCCGCCGGCACGCGACCATTGGCCGAGGGTCTGGAACTCCAGCGGATGCGCGGCGATATAGGGCACGTCGAGCGCCGCCAGAGCCTCCACCGCCGCCGGGCTGTCGTTGTAGGCCGGCCCGCCGACAAGGCTGAAGCCGGTGAGCGAGACCATGGCGTCGATCTTCACCCCATGCGCGTCGCGGAAGAAGGCGTCGATCGCCGGCCGCCCGTCGAGCCCGCCGGCGAAGGCCGGCAGCACGGCGATGCCCTTCTCCTCGAATGCGGAGATCACCGCGTCGTAATGCGCGGTGTCGGAGGCGAGGATGTAGGAGCGCAGCATCAGAAGGCCAACCGTCGCCTTCGCGTCCTTCGGGCGCGGCAGGTCGGCGGGGTCGGTGGTGATGCGGCTTTTCAGCTCGGGGTGGTAGAGCCCGACCTCGGCGTAATCGACCGGCGGCTTGGCGGTGACCTTGTGCCAGGCCGCGTTCCGGGCATAGCGCGAGACCAGATAGCGGATCATCTGCTCGAGATTGTCGTCGGAGCCGCCGAGCCAGTATTGCATCGACAGGAACCAGGCCCGCAGGTCCTGCGCCTTGCCGGGGATGAACTTCAGCATCTTGGGCAGGGTGCGCAGCATCTTCATCTGCGACTCGCCATTGTTGGCCGACAGCTCCTTGTTGGAGCCGCGCAGCTTTTTCAACAGCGCCATCGGCCCCGAGGCGGGCTTCGACATGTCGAGATCGCCCATCCGCGTCAGCTTGACGATGGCGGGATCGGCGATCATGCCGACGAAGGCGTCACAGCGGGCGGAGGCGGCCTGCAGCTCGGGGAGGATGGCGTTGATGTGCTCCTCGATGAACAGCAGGTTCGAGATCACCAGATCCGCGCCCGCGACCGCCGCCTTGGCCTCGGCCAGCGCGGCGGGGGTCTCGGCCCATTCGGCGGCGGCGTGGATCGACAGGCTGAGGCCGGGAAAGCTCGCCTGCAGCCGGGGCGCGACCCGGGCGGCCGGGCCTGCCGCATGGGCGTCGAGCGTGACGATGACCACGCTGTAGCCGGTCTTCGCCCCGGAACTCTGGATACTCACATCACCGCGCATAATGGGCCTTTGCCTCGTACAGGGTGTCGATGCTGATGCGGGACAGCCCCTTGTCAGCCGCGTATCTCTCGGTATTGCGCCGCGCCTTGCCGCGCACGAAGAAGGGGATCTTCTTCAGCTCGGCTTCGGCGTCGCTCAGCCAGACGATGCTGGCGGGATCGGGAGCCTGGGTGTCGAGCGGGGCGGGGGGACGGTCCGCCTCGGGCACCGAGCCCTCGGCGGCCGGGGCGGATGCCTGCGGCGCCGCCGCCACGGCCTTGCCGCCGTGGTGCGAGGCCCCGGCCGCGTCGTGGAACTCGAAGTCCTCGCGGAACATGGTCAGGAGATGTTCCTCCAGCCCCATCACCAGCGGGTGCACCCAGGTGTCGAAAATGACATTGGCGCCCTCGAAGCCCATCTGGGGCGAGTAGCGGGCGGGGAAATCCTGCACATGCACCGGGGCGGAGATCACGGCGCAGGGAATCCCCAGCCGCTTGGCCATGTGGCGCTCCATCTGCGTGCCGAGGATCAGCTCGGGCGCGAGACCCTGGATCGCCTCCTCGACCTCGAGATAGTCGTCGGTGATCAGCGCCTCGAGCCCGTAGGACTTGGCCAGCGCCCGCATCGGCCGCGCGAATTCGCGGTTGTAGCAGCCCATGCCGACGACCTCGAAGCCGATCTCGTCGCGGGCGATGCGGGCGGCGGCCATGACATGGGTGGCGTCGCCGAAGAGGAACACCCGCTTGCCGGTGAGATAGGTGCTGTCGACCGAGGCCGACCACCAGGGCTGGCGCAGCCGGCTCTCGTCGACGCGCGGGGTGAGCCCCGCCAGCGCCGCCACCTCGGCGATGAAGTCGCGCGTGGCGCCGGCGCCGATCGGCACCACCTTGGTATAGGGCTGGCCAAGGGTCTTCTCGGCCCAGCGGGCGGCGCTTTCGCCGGTCTCGGGGTAGAGCAGCACGTTGAAATGCGCGGCCCCCATCCGGGCGATGTCATGCGGCGCGGCGCCGAGCGGGGCGCAGACATTCACCGCGACGCCGATCTCGCCCAAGAGCGCCGTGATCTCGGCCACATCGTCGCGGTGGCGGAAGCCGAGGGCGGTGGCGCCAAGGAGGTTGCAGCTGACGGCCTCGGTCCGGGCCATGGGCTTCGCCAGCTTGCGGCAGATCTGCAGGAAGGTCTCGTCGGCGCCGAAATTCTCCTTGCGCTGGTAGCTCGGCAGCTCCAGCGGGATCACCGGGACCGGCAGCTCCAGCGCCTCGGCCAGACCGCCGGTGTCGTCCTGGATCAGCTCGGCGGTGCAGGAGGCGCCGACGAGGATCGCCTCGGGGCGGAAGCGGTCATAGGCCTCCTTGCAGGCGGTCTTGAACAGATGCGCCGTGTCGGAGCCGAGATCGCGAGCCTGGAAGGTGGTGTAGCTCACCGGCGGGCGGGCGTTGCGCCGCTCGATCATGGTGAAGAGGAGGTCGGCGTAGGTGTCGCCCTGCGGCGCGTGCAGAACGTAATGCAGGCCCTGCATCGCGGTTGCGACGCGCATCGCCCCGACATGGGTGGGGCCTTCGTAGGTCCAGAGTGTGAGCTTCATGTGCGACCCCGGGGGCTTCGCGCCCCCGGACCCCCGCGGGATATTTGGGCAAAGGTGAAGGAGGTCATTCTGCGGCCTCCGGGTTGAGCAGCGCGCGGCGGCGCAGCGGGCGGGAGAACAGTCCGGCGAGATCGCCCGCCTGTTCGTAGAAATGCACCGGCGTGAAGACGAGCTCGATCGCCCATTTCGTCGTCAGCCCCTCGGCCTCCAGCGGATTGGCGAGGCCGAGGCCGCAGATGGTGAGATCGGGCCGGGCGGCGCGGACGCGGTCGAGCTGCTTTTCGACGTCCTGACCTTCGGAGATCACCGGGCCTTCGGCCAGCAGGTCGAGATCGGGGCCGAGGATGTCGCGGTGCAGGTAAGGGGTGCCGACCTCGATCGCGGTCATGCCGCAATTCGCGGGTGAGGAAGCGGGCGAGCGGCGGTTCGAGCTGGCTGTCGGGCAGGAAGAACAG
>NZ_PZKG01000032.1 GCF_003034985.1 Cereibacter changlensis JA139 | reverse complement strand
CGTTCAGCAGGAAGAAGCCGGAGAAGACGAGAATCGACAGGATGAAGTTGAACCCCGGCCCGCCGCCACCGTCGCCGCCCGCGCCCAGAGCGGCGCGCCATGCATGGTGCGGGCCTTCTCCTGCTCGGAGAGGCCGTGGATGGTCAGGCTGTCCTTGCCGGAGGCGGCGTCGGAATCGCCGAGGAACTTCACGTAGCCGCCGAAGGGCAGCGCCGCGATCTGCCAGCGGGTGCCGCGCTTGTCGCGGCGCGACCAGAGCACCGGGCCGAAGCCGAGCGAGAAGACCTCGGCATGGATGCCGGACCAGCGGCCGACGATGTAATGGCCGTATTCATGCACCGCCACGACGACGGAAAGAGCGAGAACGAAGGCGACGACCGTCCAGATCAACCCACCGAAGGAGGGCATGAGACCGATAATATCCAACTGCTTTACCTTTTTTCCAGACGGGCACGCACGGCGTCACCCGCCGTGTGCCTTGCCAGATGGTCCATCGCCAGCACTTCCTCAAGGGCGGTCGGGGAATTTCCAAGGCCATTCCGCGCCGAAATTCGGGCAAGCGTCTCTTCGACCACCGCCGCCATGTCGAGAAAGCCGATGCTGCCGTCGATGAAGCGGTCGAGCGCGATCTCCTTGGCGGCATTGAAGGCCGCGCCGGAGAGGCCGCCCGCCGCCATCACCTCGCGCGCGAGGCGCAGGGCGGGAAAGCGTTGTTCGTCAGGGGCCTGGAAGCTGAGCTTCGCGATCTGCGCGAGGTCGAGCCGCGCAACGGGCACCTCGCCGCGGCCTGGCCAGTTCAGCGCGAAGCCGATGGCGTGGCGCATGTCGGGCGGGCCGAGATGCGCCATCACCGCGCCGTCGCAGAAACCGACCATGGCGTGGATGATCGACTGCGGATGAACAACGGTCTCGATCTGTTCGGGCGCGAAGCCGAAAAACTCGCGGGTTTCAATGAGTTCCAGCGCCTTGTTGAACATGGAGGCGCTGTCGATCGAGATGCGCTGGCCCATCGACCAGTTCGGATGCGCCATGGCCTGCGCCACGGTGCAATTGCGCACCTGCTCCAGCGTCCAGTCGCGGAACGGCCCGCCCGAGGCGGTGATGATCACCCGCTCGACACAGGCGATGTCCTCGCCGATCAGCGCCTGGAACACGGCGGAATGTTCGCTGTCCACCGGCAGGATGGTCGCGCCATGCGCCCGCGCCGTGGCCATCAGCAGCGGCCCGGCGGTGACGAGGCTTTCCTTGTTGGCCAGCGCCAGCGTGCGGCCGTGGCGCAGCGCCCGCATCCCGGGGGCCAGCCCCGCCGCGCCGACGATGGCCGACATCGCCCAGTCGGCCGGCCGGTCAGCGGCCTCAGTGATGGCTTGCGCGCCCGCCGCCACCTCGACCCCACTGCCCAGAAGCGCGGCGCGCAGCGCCGGCAGGCAGTCGTCATGCGCGGTGACGGCCAGTTCGGCCTGCAGCGCGCGGGCCATCTCGGCCAGCCGCGTGACGTTGCGCCCGCCGGTCAGCGCCACGGTGCGGAAGGCGGCGGGGCCGCCCTGCCGCATGACCAGATCGAAGGTGCTTTCGCCGATGGAGCCGGTCGCTCCGAAAATCGACAGGCTGCGCATGTCGTGTCAGTTCCCCATTTCCGGCAGCGGCAGGGGCCATGCTAGGCTGAGCGCCAGCACGGCCAGAACCGCCCCGGTCAGCGCGTCGAAGCGGTCGAGCACGCCGCCATGGCCCGGGATCAGCGACGAGCTGTCCTTGACCTCGGAGCGGCGCTTGATCCAGCTTTCGGCGATGTCCCCAAGCTGCCCTGCCAGCGCGATGAACGGCGACAGGACGATGAGCCCCCAGCCTGCATCCGCGAGCAGCACGAAGCCAAGACCCACGATTGCCGCACCCAGCCAGCCGGCGATGGTGCCGGACCATGTCTTGTTCGGGCTGACCCGCGGCCAGAACTTCGGCCCGCCAAGGCTGCGGCCGGCGAAATAGCCCATGACGTCGGAGGCGACGACCACGGCGATCAGCCAGAGGATCGCCAGAGTCCCCGGCCCTGCCCGGAGCTCGATCAGCGCGAAGCCCGCCAGCATCAGCCCGGCGGCATAGAAGAAATAGATCGGCTTGTCGCGCCGCGGCACGGCGATGCCGGCCAGCGAGGGCACCAGCAGCGGCAGGAGGCCCAGCGGTTCAGGGTAGGCCAGCACGCCGTAAAGCACGGCGGTGGCGATCAGGCCGAGGCCGATATTGGCCATCACCTTGCCCGGCGCCGTCATCCGCGCCAGTTCCCACATCATCACCCCGGTGAGGATCAGCACGAGGATGGCGAAGGTCATGCCGCCGAGCCAGATCTCCACCCCGCCGATCGCCAGCATGATGGCGGCGGAGCCCATGCGGCGGCGCAGGTCGTTCCAGCGTCCCTTCGGTTTCGGCGGCCGGCTCATGCCTTGCCGACCCCGCCGAATCGGCGCTCGCGCCCGGCGTAGCCGTCGAGGATCGACTTCAGCTCGGCGGGGGTGAAATCGGGCCAGAGGGTCGGGGTGAATTCGAACTCGGCATAGGCGGCCTGCCAGGCAAGGAAGTTCGAGGTGCGGGTCTCGCCCGAGGTGCGTATCACCAGATCGGGGTCCGGAAGATCCGCGGTGTCGAGACGCGCCACCAGCGCCGCCTCGTCGGCCTTGGCCGGATCGAGCCGGCCCTCGGCCACGTCGCGGCACATCCGCGCCGCGGCCCGCACCAGCTCGTCACGGCCGCCGTAGTTGATCGCCACGGTCAGGTGCAGCCGCGAATGATGCGCGGTGCGCGCCTCGATCCCCAGCATGAGCCGCTGCAGCTTGGCGTCGAGCCGGCTGCGGTCGCCGATGAAGCGCATCCGCACGCCCTCGGCGGAAAGCCGGTCGGCCTCGCGCTCGATGTAGCGGGCGAAGATCGACATCAGGCCCAGCACCTCTTCGGTGGAGCGCTTCCAGTTCTCGGTCGAGAAGGCGTAGATCGTCAGGTAGCGGATGCCGAGACCGGGCGCGGCGCGCACGATCTCCTTCACCCGTTCGGCGCCCTTGCGGTGTCCGACCAGACGGGGCCAGCCCCGGCGCATGGCCCAACGGCCGTTGCCGTCCATGATGATCGCCACATGCTCGGCGCGGGGCAGGATCGGGTCCGCTGTGCGCGGGTCGGTGGCGGCCAATTGCTGCCCCTTCTGGCTGAGGTGTCCGGTCGTCCGCATCAGGCGAGGCGTCAGACGTGCATGATTTCCGCCTGCTTGGCCTCCAGCGCCCTGTCTACCACGGCGATGGCCTTGTCGGTGAGAGTTTGCACCTCGTCGGACCACATCTTCTGGTCGTCCTCGGACATGCCGGCGGCCTTGGCCTTCTTGATCTGGTCCATGCCGTCGCGGCGCACGTTGCGGATCGCGACCCGGGCCTGCTCGGCATATTGCGCGGCGACCTTGGTCAGCTGGGTGCGGCGTTCCTCGTTCAGCTCGGGGATCGGCAGGCGGATCAGCGGGCCGTCGACCACCGGGTTGATGCCGATGCCGGAATCACGGATCGCGCGCTCGACCTTGGAGATCATCGCCTTGTCCCAGACGTTGATGACCACCATGCGCGGCTCGGGCACGTTCACGGTGCCGAGCTGGTTGATCGGGGTCATCTGGCCGTAGGCGTCTACCTGGATCGGCTCGAGGATGCTCGCCGAGGCGCGACCGGTGCGCAGCGAGCCGAATTCGGTGCGCAGCGCGGTCATGGCGCCGTCCATCCGGCGTTCGATGGCGTCGAGGTCAATGTCGAGATCTTCTTGCGACATGTCGTGATTCCTTAGCTTTTCGCAGGTCAGGTCCGCGGGGCGGGTTTCGCCGCTCTATAGCAGCCCCGCCGCGGCATGGGTATAGGGTCGGCGAAGCCTCAGCCGTGGACGCGGGTATAGGTGCCCTCGCCGCGCAGGATGCCGCAGAAGCCGCCGGGCTCGTCCAGGCTGAAGACGATGATCGGCAGGTCGTTGTCGCGGGCCAGCGCGATGGCCGAGGCGTCCATCACCCCGAGATGCTTCTGCAGCACCTCGTCATAGGTAACCGTCTCGTAACGCTTGGCATGGGAATGTTTGCGCGGGTCCATGTCGTAGACGCCGTCGACCTTGGTGCCCTTGAAGATCGCCTGGCAGGCCATCTCGTTGGCGCGCAGCGTGGCCGCGGTGTCGGTGGTGAAATAGGGGTTGCCGGTGCCTGCGGCAAAGATGCACACGCGCTTCTTTTCCAAGTGGCGCACGGCGCGGCGGCGGATGTAGGGCTCGCAGACCTGGTCCATCGGGATGGCCGAGATCACCCTTGTGAAGATGCCGAGCGATTCCAGCGCCGCCTGCATGGCCAACGCGTTCATCACCGTGGCGAGCATGCCCATGTAATCGGCGGTGGTCCGCTCCATCCCCTGGGCCGAGCCCTGCAGGCCGCGGAAGATGTTGCCGCCGCCGATCACCATGCAGATCTCGACGCCGAGATCGTGGACGGTCTTCACCTCGTTGGCGATGCGCTGCACGGTCGGCGGGTGCAGGCCGAAGCCCTGGTCGCCCATCAGCGCCTCGCCGGAGATCTTGAGCATGACGCGGCTGTAGGTAACCGCCTTGCTGGCCGGTGCGCCTTGGGTGATCATGGGCTGTCCCCGTTCATTTTGCTGGAGTTCGTATTTGACTGCGGCGCAAAATGTCGCAAAACGCGGGCGGGTTCAACTGCGGATGGCAGCGCCGGCGGCAGACCGCGAGCGGGGGCCAGCCCCCGCACCCCCGGGATATTTGGGCCAGGATGAAGGAAGCGATGGAAAACCTGCTTGCCGGGATCCCGAAGGAGCGCCCGGTGCTGATCGCCGGTCCGACCGCCTCGGGCAAGTCGGGGCTGGCGCTGCGGCTGGTGGAGGAAGCGGGCGGCGTGGTGGTGAACGCCGATGCGCTGCAGGTCTATGACTGCTGGCGGGTGCTGAGCGCCCGGCCCTCGGCGGCGGAGGAGGCGCGGGCGCCGCACAGGCTTTATGGCCATGTCGGGCGGGAGGAGGCCTATTCGGTGGGGCACTGGCTGCGGGAGATGCGCGCGGTGTTGGCCGAGGGGCTGCGGCCGGTGATCGTCGGCGGCACGGGGCTCTATTTCACCGCGCTGACCGAGGGGCTGGCCGAGGTGCCGGAGGTGCCTGCGGAGGTGCGGGCCGAGGCCGATGCGTTGCTGCGCGGCGAAGGGCTGGCCGCGATGGTGGCGGGACTAGATGCGGCGACGGCGGGGCGGATCGACCTTGCGAACCCGGCGCGGGTGCAGCGGGCCTGGGAGGTGCTGCGGGCAACGGGGCGCGGGCTGGCCGCCTGGCAGGCCGGGGCGCAGCCGCCGCTGTTACCCTTGGCGGAGGTCACGCCGTTGGTGCTGCGGCCCGATCCGGAGTGGCTCGGGGCGCGGATCGATGCGCGTTTCGACGCGATGATCGAGGGAGGCGCGCTGGAGGAGGTGCGGGCCGCCCTGCCCGGCTGGCAGCCCGGCCTGCCCTCGTCGCGCGCGATCGGCGCGCCGGAACTGGTGGCGCATCTGCGCGGCGAGACCTCGCTGGCGGAGGCCGTGGCCCTGGCAAAGATCGCCAGCCGGCAATATGCCAAGCGGCAGCGGACCTGGTTCCGCAACCGGATGAAGGGCTGGCAGGCGGTCGCCCTGCCCTGACGCGGCGCAACACCGGCGGCAAAGACGCCGGCTGTTGCGCGATTTTGCTTTGGCCTTTGCCGCCGCGGCTGCTTATCTGTCGCCACCTCACCCGGGATCATCGCCATGCCAGACGCTTCGCTGCCCTCCAAAGCCCGGCTCGTCGCCATCCCGCGCCTCGCCGCCGGCGGGCGCTGGCGGGTGGAGGCGATGCGCTCGATTTCGGAGCCGATGCTTCTGTGGTTCACCAAGGGTCAGGGCCGGATCACCATCGCCGGGGTGACGCGCGGCTATACCGCGCATAACGCGATCTTCATTCCGGCAGGCGTGATGCACGGGTTTGAGGTCGGGCCGCAGGTCTTCGGCACGGCGGTGTTCTTCGGCCGCGACTCGGGGCTGGTGCTTCCTTCCGCGCCGCAGCACCTCAGGATCCGCGAGACCTCGGTGCAACAGGAGCTGAACGTGACGCTCGACATGATCGGCCGCGAGATGGAGAGCACCAGCCCCGGCCATGACCGCGCCGCTTATCACCACCTCGGGCTGCTCGGCGTCTGGCTGGAGCGGCAGGTGGCGCGGGTCGCGGCGGATGCGCCGGCGCCGGATGCGACGCGGCGGCTGGTGGCGCGCTATGCCGCGCTGCTGGAGCAGGAGTTCCGCAGCGGCATGGGCGTGGGCGATTTCGCCGGGGCGCTGGGCGTGACCCCGACGCATCTGACGCGCTGCTGCAAGCAGACCTGCGGCCGGCCCGCCTCGGCGCTGCTGCATGACCGGGTGCTATTCGAGGCGCGCAAGCTCTTGACCGAGACCGACATGCCGGTGGGCCGCATCGCCAGCAGCCTCGGATTCACCTCGCCTGCCTATTTTACCCGCTCGTTTCAACACATGACCGGCACCTCGCCCTCGGCCTTCCGCCGCGCGCCCTGAGGCGGCGGTCCGGGCGGGGGATTTTGCCGCCCCGCGGGGGGCCCATGTCGCGAATCCGTGCAGAGGTGGCGAATCCGGACGTTGACCTCCCGGCGAAAACAGTGCGCAATGCGACCGATAAGCGCCAGCCCGACGACAGGGGGCGCAGGTCGCGCAGCTTTGCCGCGCCCTGCCCCCAACTGTCGGCGGCACAAAAACAATGACGCCACACAGGGAGACTGACATGACCTTCACCACAGTACATCCGGCGGCCCGGGCCTATGCCGCCGAAGTCCGCGCCGGCAGCATGAGCCGGCGCGAGTTCCTGACCCGCGCCTCGGCGCTGGGCGTGGCGAGCACCGCCGCCTACAGCCTTCTTGGTCTCGTGGCCCCCGCCGCGCAAGCGCAGGAGGCCAAATCCGGCGGCACGCTGCGCATGGAGATGGAGACCAAGGCGCTGAAGGACCCGCGCACCGCCGACTGGTCGCAGATCGCCAACTTCACCCGCGGCTGGCTGGAATATCTCGTCGAATACAACAACGACGGCACCTTCCGCGGCATGCTGCTGGAAAGCTGGGAGGCGAATGACGACGCCAGCGAATACACGTTCAAGATCCGTCCCAACGCCAAGTGGAGCAACGGCGACGCCTTCACCGCGCAGGACGTGGCCTACAACATCGAGCGCTGGTGCGACGGCACGGTCGAGGGCAACTCGATGGCCGGGCGGATGGCGACGCTGTCGGACCCCGAGACCAAGACGCTCCGCGCCGATGCGGTGACGGTGGTCGATGACCAGACGCTGGCGCTGAAGCTCTCGGCCCCGGACATCACGCTGATCGCCAACCTCGCCGACTATCCGGCGGCGGTGGTGCACCAGAGCTACGACAACGGCGATCCCTCGGTGAACCCGGTCGGCACCGGCCCCTACCTGCCGGAGACCGTCGAGATCGGCGTGCGGCTGGTGCTGGCGCGCAATACCGACCACACGTGGTGGGGGACGGATGTCTATGGCGGGCCCTATCTCGACAAGATCGAATACATCGATTTCGGCTCCGATCCTTCGGCGGCGGTGGCCGCGGCTGGCTCGGGCGAGATCGACGCCACCTATCAGTCGGTGGGCGAATTCATCGACATCCTCGACTCGCTGGGCTGGACCAAGTCCGAAGCCGTGACGGCGGCGACGCTGGCGGTGCGCTTCAACCAGGATGCCGAGGAATACAAGGATGTGCGCGTCCGCAAGGCGCTGACCATGGCGGTCGACAACGCCGTGGTGCTGGAGCTCGGCTATTCCGGTCTGGGCGCCGTGGCCGAAAACCACCACGTCTGCCCGATCCACCCCGAATATGCCGAACTGCCGCCGCCGGTGGTCGATCCGGCCGGGGCCAAGGCGCTGCTGGAGGAGGCCGGCAAGTCCGATGTCGAGTTCGAGCTGGTCTCGCTCGACGATGCCTGGCAGGCCGCGACCTGCGACGCCATCGCCGCGCAGATCCGTGACGCCGGGATCAACATCAAGCGCACGGTGCTGCCGGGCTCGACCTACTGGAACGACTGGCTGAAGTTCCCCTTCTCGGCCACCGAGTGGAACATGCGCCCGCTCGGCGTCCAGATCCTGGCGCTGGCCTATCGCAGCGGCGAGGCCTGGAACGAGGCGGCCTTCTCGAACGAGGAATTCGATGCCGAACTGGCCAAGGCCATGTCGATCCTCGATGCCGACAAGCGGCGCGAGGTGATGGTGCGGGTCGAACAGATCATGCAGGAGCAGGGCGTGCTGATCCAGCCCTACTGGCGCTCGATCTTCCGGCACTACGATCCGAAGGTGAAGGGCGCCGAAACCCATGCCACCTTCGAGCATCACCACTACAAGTGGTGGATCGACGCGTGACGCGGATCTGAGCTGAGACCGGGGGCGCCACGGCGTCCCCGGGTTTCCGACACGATCGCCGGGGGCGCCCCGCCCCTTTCCTTTCGCCCCGTCCGTGAAAGGATGAGCCATGCTTTTCTTCGTGTTGCGCCGTCTCGCCGTCATGCTGGCGACCGCGCTCTGTCTGACCTTCATCGTCTTTTTCATGACGAACCTGCCGCCCAACCTCGAGAAGCTGGCGAAATCCGAGGCCTCGGCCCGGATGTCGGATGCCGAGGTGGAGAGCTGGCTGGAGAAGAACGGCTTCGGCCAGCCGGTGCTGCAACGCTATGGCGAATGGCTGGGCGTGCTGCCGGGCTGGACGGTCACCGAGGAGGGCCGGACCCGCGGGCGCTGCTTTGCCCGCGGCCAGACCGACGCGCCGCGGTTCTGCGGGGTGCTGCAGGGCGAATGGGGCTATTCCAGCGTGTTCCGCACCGAGGTGAGCGAGGTGATCGGCCGCAGCCTCGGGGCGACGGCCTGGCTCATGCTCTGGGTGATGATCGTCATGGTGCCGACCGCGCTGCTCTTGGGCGTGCTCTCGGGGATGCGCGAGGGCTCGCGCACCGACCGGGTGCTTTCCACCGCGGCCATCGCCTCGACCGCGACGCCGGAATATGTCTCGGGCGTGGTGCTGATCGCGGCCTTCGGCTCGGCCACGGCGGGGCTGTCGCCGATTCTCGCCGACTGGGGCTGGATCGAGGGGCGGACGCTGTTCCTCGGCACCGCCACCAGCGCGATGGACCAGATCACCTTCTGGAACTTCGCCCTGCCGGTGATCACCATCGCGCTCTACGGCATCGGCTATATCGCCCGCATGACCCGCGCCTCGATGACGGAGGTGATGACCCAGCAATACATCCGCACCGCGCGGCTGAAGGGGGTGGGCTTCCGCCAGGTGGTCATGCGCCACGCGCTGCGGAACGCGCTGATCGCGCCCTTCACCGTCATCATGCTGCAGTTTCCCTGGCTCCTCAACGGCGTCGTCATCGTCGAGACCCTGTTCAACTACAAGGGCTTCGGCTGGACGCTGGTGCAGGCGGCCAGCAACAACGACATCGAGCTGCTGCTCGCCTGCTCGGTGGTGGCGGTGCTGGTGGTGCTGGTCACGCAGCTCATCTCCGACATCGGCTATGTCTTCCTCAATCCCCGCATCCGGCTCGCGTAAGGAACCCTGATGGACGAACTTTCCTGGGGCCAGATCCTCGCCCGCATGGCCTGGCAGTTCTGGCCGGTCTGGATCGCACTGGCCGCGACCTTCGCGCTCTCGATCACCTTCCGCCGCAGGCTCGGCCTCTATGGCAAGCTGTTCGACAGTCCGATCGGCATGGTCGGCTTCGGCATCGTGATGTTCTGGGTGTTCACCGCGCTCTTCGCCGACATGATCATCACCTTCGACCCGCTGGCGCAGCTCTCGGGGCTGAAGAACAAGCTGCCGGGCACGCCGGTGCCGGGACAGGAGGGCGCCTATTACCTTCTGGGAGGCGACAGTCTGGCGCGCGACGTGTTCAGCCGGATGGTGATGGGCGCGCGGCGGGTGCTGGCCATCGCCCCTGCCGCGACCACCTTCGCCTTCATGGTCGGCATCACGCTCGGCCTGCCCGCGGGCTATTTCGGCGGCAAGCTCGACACGGCGATCAGCTTCCTCGCCAATCTCGTGCTGGCCTTCCCGGTGATCCTGCTGTTCTACCTGCTCGTCACGCCCGAGATCCGGGTGACGGGGATTCCGGTGATCCTCGCCGCGGTGCTGTTCATCTTCCCGGTGATCTTCTTCACCGTGCTGTGGAACAGCCGCTATTTCACCGATCCGAAGCGCCGCAACCTCTATGTCGGGATCACGCTGGTGCTCGGCCTCTGGGCCTATTCGGGCCTCGCCTTCAACGCCGATCCGCTCGGCGTCTGGTCGATGGACCCGAACCTCTTGAATGTCTTCGTCTCGGTGGTCTTTGTCAACGCGCCCACGGTGTTCCGCATCGTGCGCGGCATCGTCATGGATCTGAAGGCGCGCGACTATGTGGCGGCGGGACAGACCCGTGGCGAGGGGCCGTGGTACATCATGCTCTGGGAGATCCTGCCCAACGCCCGCGGCCCGCTGATCGTCGATTTCTGCCTGCGCATCGGCTACACCACGATCCTCTTGGGCACATTGGGCTTCTTCGGCCTCGGCGTCAGCCCGGAATCGCCCGACTGGGGCTCGACCATCGACGACGGCCGCCGCCTGCTGGCGATCTACCCGCACCCGGCCATCGTCCCGGCCCTCGCGCTGATGAGTCTGGTCCTCGGCCTCAACCTGCTGGCCGACGGTTTGCGCGAAGAAAGCCTGAGGGACTGATGCACCATCACCCCTCATTTTCTGTCCTTAAATATCCCGGGGGTCCGGGGGCTGGCCCCCGGCTCCGTCCGACCCAAGCGCGAGGCTGACCATGCAAGACTTGGACACGCAGATCTGGGACAACTCGAAACCGATCCTCGAGATCGAGAACCTGTCGATCTCCTTCTTCACCCGGCTGCGGGAAATCCCGGCGGTGATGGATTTCTCCTGCACGGTGATGCCGGGCGAGGCGATGGGGCTGGTGGGGGAATCGGGCTGCGGCAAATCCACGGTGGCGCTGGGCGTGATGCGCGATCTTGGCAAGAACGGACGGATCGTCGGCGGAACCATCCGCTTCAAGGGGCGCGACCTGACCACGATGAGCGAGGAGGAGCTGCGCCATATCCGCGGCTCGGAGATCGCGATGATCTATCAGGAGCCGATGGCCTCGTTGAACCCGGCGATGAAGATCGGCGCGCAACTCGCCGAAGTGCCGATGATCCACCGCGACATGGGCAAGGCGGAGGCCTGGGCGCTGGCGCGGCAGATCGTGGCCGATGTGCGCCTGCCCGACCCGGACCGCATCCTGCAGGCCTATCCGCATCAGCTCTCGGGCGGGCAGCAGCAGCGGATCGTCATCGCCATGGCGCTGATGTCGAAGCCGGCGCTGTTGATCCTCGACGAGCCGACCACCGCGCTCGACGTGACGGTGGAGGCGGGGATCGTCGATCTGGTGAAGGATCTGGGCGAGAAATACGGCACGTCGATGCTGTTCATCTCGCACAACCTCGGGCTGGTGCTCGATGTCTGCGACCGGCTCTGCGTGATGTATTCCGGCGAGGCGGTGGAGACCGGCAATGTCGAGGAGGTCTTCAACGAGATGCGCCACCCCTACACGCAGGCGCTGTTTCGCTCGATCCCGCTGCCGGGGGCTGACAAGACGACGCGGCCGCTGGTGCCGATTCCCGGCAACTTCCCGCTGCCGCATGAACGCCCGCCGGGCTGCAACTTCGGCCCGCGCTGCGACTATTTCAAGAAAGGGCTCTGCGACGCGCAAGAGATCCCGATGCTGGCGGTGCCCGACGGCGACCGCCACGCGACGCGCTGCCTGCGCTTCCAGGAGATCGACTGGGACGCGCCCTTGAAGGCGCCGAAGACGGTGGAGAAGACGCCGGTCGGCGATGTGGTGCTGCGGATGGAGGATCTGCGGAAATACTACAACGTCTCCTCCGGGGCCTTCGGCGGCGGCAGCACGAAGGTGGTGAAGGCCAACGAGACGCTGAGTTTCGAGGCGCGCGAGGGCGAGACGCTGGCCATCGTCGGAGAATCGGGTTGCGGCAAGAGCACCTTCGCCAAGGTGCTGATGGGGCTGGAGACGGCGACCTCGGGCAAGATCTTCCTCTACAATCAGGACATCCAGGACACGCCGATCGAGAAGCGGTCCACCGATACCGTCTCATCGGTGCAGATGGTGTTCCAGAACCCGTTCGACACGCTGAACCCCTCGATGACCGTGGGGCGGCAGATCATCCGGGCGCTGGAGATCTTTCAGGAAGGCGCCGACGATGCCGCCCGCAAGGCGCGGATGCTGGAGCTGCTGGACCTCGTGAAGCTGCCGCGCGCCTTCGCCGACCGGATGCCGCGGCAGCTGTCGGGCGGGCAGAAGCAGCGGGTGGGCATCGCCCGGGCCTTTGCCGGCGGGGCGAAGATCGTGGTGGCGGATGAGCCGGTCTCGGCGCTGGACGTTTCTGTGCAGGCCGCGGTGACCGACCTCTTGATGGAAATCCAGCGCAAGAACCGCACAACGCTGCTGTTCATCAGCCATGACCTGTCGATCGTGCGCTACCTCAGCGACCGGGTGATGGTGATGTATCTCGGCCATGTGGTCGAGCTGGGGACGACGGATCAGGTGTTCTCGCCGCCTTACCACCCCTATACCGAGGCGTTGCTCTCGGCGGTGCCGATCGCCGACACGCGGGTGAAGAAGAAGCGGATCGTGCTGGAGGGGGATATTCCCTCGGCGATGAACCCGCCGCCGGGCTGCCCGTTCCAGACCCGCTGCCGCTGGAAGGCGCAGGTGCCGGGCAACCTCTGCGACACGGTGGTGCCGCCGTTGAAGACGCTGGAGAGCGGCCACCAGATCAAGTGCCACCTCTCGGACGAGATCCTGCGCGGCATGGAGCCGGTGATCACCATCGCGGCGGAGTAACGCCGGACAGCGAAACGGCGGCGCTTGGGGGCGCCGCCGTTCGGGTCGTTCTTCAGGAAGCCTGAGGCTCAGTAATCGCCCTTGCCGGTGTGCTTGCGCAGCCGGGAGGGGGTGGAGAAATGCCGGCCCTTGAACGGGTTCTTGTCGCCCTGCCCGCGCAGCGTGATGCGGATCGGCGTGCCGGGCATGTCGAAATGGTCGCGCAAGCCGTTGATCAGGTAGCGCTTGTAGCTCTCCGGCATCTGTTCCGGATGCGAGCACATCACCACGAAGCCCGGCGGGCGGGTCTTCACCTGGGTCATGTAGCGCATCTTGATCCGGCGGCCGCCGGGCGCGGGTGGCGGGTGGGCCTCGACCATGGCGCCGAGCCAGGTGTTCAGGCGGGCGGTCGGGATGCGGCGGTTCCAGACGTCATGCGCCTTGAGCACCGCGGCGTTCAGCCGGTCGAGCCCCTTGCCGGTCTTGGCCGAGACCGTGACCATCGGCGCGCCGCGCAGCTGCGGCAGCAGGCGGCCGAACATCTCGCGCAGCTCGGTCAGCTTTTCCTGCTTCTCACCCTCGAGATCCCATTTGTTCACCGCGATGACCACGGCGCGGCCCTCGGTCTCGGCATAGTCGGCGATGCGCAGGTCCTGCTGTTCGAAGGGAATCTCGGCGTCGAGCAGCACCACGACCACCTCGGCGAAGCGCACGGCGCGCAACCCGTCGGAGACCGACATCTTTTCCAGCTTGTCGTTGATCCGCGCCTTCTTGCGCATCCCCGCCGTGTCGAAGATCCGGGTGGGCGTGCCCATCCAGTCGACCTTCACCGAGATGGCGTCGCGGGTGATGCCGGCCTCGGGGCCGGTCAGAAGGCGGTCGAATCCAAGGATCTTGTTGATCAGCGTCGATTTCCCGGCGTTCGGGCGACCGATGACGGCGATCTGCAAGGGCTTGGCCAGCGTCGGCTTGTGCGCGTCGGGATCGGCCTCGGTCTCGGCCTCCTCCTCGGTCACGTCGACATCGACCACCGGGGCGTCGGCCTCGGCGCGCTCGCGGAAGCCTTCGCCGATCGGGCGCAGGATGTGGTAGAGGTCGTCCATCCCCTCGCCATGTTCGGCGGAGAGCCGGACCGGATCGCCGAGCCCGAGGCTCCAGGCCTCGATGGCGCCGGCGTCGCCCGCCTTGCCCTCGGACTTGTTCACCCCGACGATGACATGGGCGTTCTTCTTGCGCAGGATCTCGGCAAAGACCTCGTCCGAGGGGGTCACGCCGACGCGGCCGTCGATCAGGAAGAGGCAGACATCGGCCATGTCCACCGCGCGCTCGGTCAGGCGGCGCATGCGGCCCTGCAGCGAGTCGTCGGTGACTTCCTCCAGCCCCGCCGTGTCGATCACGGTGAAGCGCAGATCGAAGAGTTTGGCGTCGCCCTCGCGCAGGTCGCGCGTCACCCCGGGCTGGTCGTCCACCAGCGCGAGCTTGCGGCCCACGAGGCGGTTGAACAGGGTGGACTTGCCGACGTTGGGGCGTCCGACAATGGCAAGGGTAAAGCTCATATGGCCCTCCGGGGGCGTCTGGTCACGTCAAGCCCGCTGTCCTACACGAGGCAGGCGTCAGCGGAAAGCGTGAAGTTGGCCGTTGCCCGAGACGACATAGAGCGTCCCGCCCGCCAGCGCCGGCTGCGCCGCCGCCCCGCCCGGCAGCTCGACGCTGCCGACCAGCGCGCCGTTCACCGGGCTGAAGAAGCGCAGCACCCCGTCCGAGGAGGCGACGGCCAGGCGGCCGCCGGCCAGGACCGGGCCGTAATGCGCGTAGATCGCCTTGTGCCGCTTCGGCGCGTCCTTGGTGAAATAGGGCATGTCGGCGGCCCAGATCGTCTCGCCGGTTTCGGCGTCGAGCCGCACGAGACGCGCCTCGTCCGAGATCAGGAAGACCGATCCGCCCGCCACCACGACCGGACCCAGCGCGCCCTCGTCGGCGCTCCAGATCTGCTCGCCCGAAGTGGTGGAGAAGGCGTCGGTCTTGCCGGCGGCGGTGCCGACATAGGTCACCCCGCCCGCGACGACCGGATCGCCGGTCACGTCGCCGACGATCGTGTAGGCCCGGCCCAGACGGTTGCCCGCCACCGACTTGCGCCAGAGCTCGACCCCGCCCTCGCGCATCGCGGCCAGGACCTCGCCGCTGGCGAAGGGGAAGAGCACCGAGGAGCCGCTGACCGCCGGCGCCGCGCCGCCGATCATCCCGGTGACCGCGGGCGAGCCCGGCACCTGCCAGCGCACCTTGCCGTCGCGGGTCTCGACCGCCCAGGCCGAGCTGTCGCGGCCGACGACATAGACGAGGTCGCCATCGACGGTCGGCGCGCCGGTCGCCGGGGCGCCCAGCTCCTGCCGCCAGATCACCCCGCCGCTGGCCGGGTCGAGCGCGATCAGTTCGCCATAGCCGGTGGTGGCGTAGATCCGCCCGCCGCCATAGGACAGCCCGCCGCCGGAGATGTTGGCGGCGCGGTCCTTCGGCGGGGCGAGGTCGACCGACCAGAGCGGCTGGCCGCCGGTCGAGGTGGCCTGCAGCCGCGAGGTGGCGTCGATGGTGAAGATGCGGCCGCCGCCGACCACGGGGGCGGCGGAGATCCGGTTGCGGCGGCTGTTGCCGGCGCCGATCTTGGCGCTCCAGGCCATCGCCGACGCGGCGCTCAGCGCGCCATGCGGGGCCAGGTGGCTGGCGGTGCCGCCGCGCTGGGTCCATTCGGCATTCGCCGTCTGCGGCGGCAGAGAGATCGGCCGGCTGAAATTCTCGCGGTTGCCGGCCGGATCGGTCGGCGAGGGATTCTCCGAGGTCGGGATGCTGGCCGAGAGCGGCGTGCGGGTATCGAACCGCTCGCCCGGCAGGATCACTTCCTTTTCGCAGCCCGCCAGCAGGGCGCAGAGCGCCAGTCCCGTCAGTCCCGCGTTCCGCTTCGCCATGAAAGCCGTCATGAAATGCCCCGCCCGTCCGTTTAACCTGTCCACCGTCAGCCTCAGCTGGCGGCAGTCTCCCCACCGAGGGCGACAATCATCTGTTGGGCGCGCTGGCGCAAGCCCGCCGGCGCTTCCTGATCCGCGGTCAGCGCCCTGAGCTGGGTGATCGCCGCCTCGGTCTCGCCCGCCTCGACCGAAAGATAGGCCATCTGCTCCAGCGCCAGCGGCCGGAACGGCCGGCCCGCGGCGGCGATGCCGTCCAGAAGGGCGCGGCGGTCGGCCAGCGGCAGATCGGCGCCGGCGAGGATCACGCGGCGCAGCACCGCGAGATCGCGGTAGCTGGCGGGCAGCGAGGCGTCGGAAGCGGCATGTTCCAGCGCGGCCAGGGCGCCGGCGCGGTTGGTCGCCGGGTCCGAGGCCAGGAGCAGATCGAGCACCGCCGAGCGGTCGCCCTCAGCCTCCACCGCCGTCAGCGCCGCATGGCGGGCCTCGGCGTCGGGCTGGTCCAGCGCGGCGAGGATCGCGTCGCCGAAGGCCTGGGAATTGGCGGCGGTCTGCGCCTTGTTCCATTCGGTATATGCGGCCCCGCCGACGATCAGCAGCACGATGGCGATGCCGATCCAGCCGTAACGGCGCAGATAGCTGAACATGCGCTCACGGCGGACCTCTTCGGTCACCTCGTCGATGAAGCTGTCGGGGTTGCTCAAGATCGTCTCCCATCCGTTGCCCCCGTCTTACACGCAAGCCCAAGGGCTTGCCAAGCCCCGGCCCCATCACGGCGACGCAACCGGCGGTCGCGGGTGGCGGATTTTCCCGCGGCGGGCCACGGTCTTGGCCCGCCCGGACGGTGGGCAACCCGGTCAGGCCGCCTCTTCCTCTTCCTCGGAGGATTGCCGCGCCCACATGGCGGCATAGCGCCCGCCCTGGGCCAGCAGCGCGTCGTGGCGGCCTTCCTCGATGATGCGGCCCTCTTCGAGCACCACGATCCGGTCGGCGTCGGCGATGGTCGACAGCCGGTGGGCGATGGTGATGACGGTGCGGCCCTGCCCCATCTCCTTCAGGCTGTCCTGGATGTCCCGCTCGGTCTGGGTGTCGAGCGCCGAGGTCGCCTCGTCCAAGAGCAGGATCGGCGGGTTTTTCAACAGGGTGCGGGCGATGCCCACCCGCTGCTTTTCACCGCCCGACAGCTTCAGCCCGCGCTCGCCCACCTTGGTCTCGTAGCCCTCGGGCAGACCCTGGATGAAATCGTGGATCTTGGCGGCGCGGGCGGCGGCCTCGACCTCCTCGCGGCTGGCGTCGGGGCGGCCGTAGGCGATGTTGTAGAAGACCGTGTCGTTGAAGAGCACCGTGTCCTGCGGCACCACGCCGATCCTCGCATGCAGCGAATCCTGCGTCACGTCGCGCAGATCCTGCCCGTCGATCCGCACCGCCCCGGCGTTCACGTCGTAGAAGCGGAAGAGCAGCCGGCCGATGGTGGATTTGCCCGAGCCCGAGGGGCCGACCAGCGCCACCGTCTCGCCGGCGGCGACCGTCAGGCTGATGCCCTTGAGGATGATCCGCTCCGGATCGTAGCCGAACTGCACGCTGTCGAAGACCACCTCGCCGCCGCCGACCTTGAGCTCCGGCGCGCCGGGCTTGTCCTTCACCTCGGCGGGCTGGGCCAGGAGGCCGAACATCTGGCCCATATCGACCAGCGCCTGCCGGATCTCGCGGTAGACGGTGCCGAGGAAGCCGAGCGGCAGGGTGATCTGGATCATGTAGGCGTTGACCATGACGAAATCGCCCACCGTCAGCGCCCCCGACTGCACGCCCTGCGCCGCCATCACCATGACCAGCACGAGGCCGGTGGTGATGAGGAAGGTCTGACCGGCGTTGAGGAAGGCGAGCGACTGCCCGGTCTTCACCGCCGCGACCTCGTAGCGCGACATGGCGGAATCGTAGCGCGACGCCTCGCGGGTCTCGGCCCCGAAATACTTCACCGTCTCGAAGTTCAGCAGCGAGTCGATGGCCTTCTGGTTGGCGTCATTGTCCTGATCGTTCATCTCGCGGCGGATCTTCACCCGCCACTCAGTCACCTTGAAGGTGAAGAGGATGTAGACCGTGATGGTGATGACCACGACCGCCATGTACTGCCAGCCGAACAGCACCGCGAAGATGATCGAGACCATGGTCAGCTCGAGGATCAGCGGCGCGATGGAGAACAGCATGAAGCGCAGCAGGAAATCGACGCCCTTCACCCCACGCTCGATGATCCGGCTGAGACCGCCGGTCTTGCGGGTGATGTGGTAGCGCATCGACAGGCGGTGGATATGGGTGAAGGTCTCCAGCGCCAGCTGCCGCAGCGCGCGCTGGCCGACCCGGACGAAGATCGCGTCGCGCAGCTCGCCGAAGGCGACCGAGCTGAGCCGGGCGAAACCGTAGGCGATGGTCAGCCCGACCGCGCCGAAGGCCAAGAGCGCCGAGGCCGAGGGGGCCTCGCCGGCCAGCGCGTCGACCGCGGCCTTGTAGAAGAACGGCGTCAGCACCGAGATGACCTTGCCGACCACCAGCGCCAGCATCGCCAGCACCACGCGGCGCTTCACCCAGGTCTGACCCTTGGGCCAGAGATAAGGGACCATCCGCTTCATGGTGGACCAGCCGCTCATTTCGGGCGGCGCAACCGGCTGGGGGCCGGGTTTCTCTCGGGGCTTCATATCTCGCATGGGGTTCTCCGCTGGCGGCACTACCTAGGCCCTTGCCGGGGCAAAGGCCAGAGGGAGAGCGCGCAGGTCCCCGCGGTCAGTCTGTGCGCGAGGGCAGAGTGAAGACCTGTCCGGGGTAGATCAGGTCCGCATCGCGGATCCGGTCGCGGTTCGCCTCGTAGACCTGGACATAGCGGATGCCGCTGCCGAAATTGTCCTCGGCGATGCGCCAGAGGGTGAAGCCGGGCTGCACCGTGACGGTGATCGGCCCGCCCGCGGCGGCATCGGCGGCAGCCACGGCCCCGGGGCTGCCGGGCGCGGCCAGAGCCGGAGGCGCATCGGGGGCGATGGCCAGCGCGGGCGCGCCCTCGCTTGCCGGCGGGGCGGGAACCGCAGGGTCGGCGCTGGCGGCGGCGGGCTGCAGGTCGCCCTGCGCCTCCAGCGCGGCGGCGATGGTCTCGTCGGTCTCGCGCTTGAACGGGGTCTCGAAGCGCGCCACGACCGTGCCGGAGGCGTCCAGCTGGTCAGCCCGCAGGGTGTAGAGCCCCGGCGGCACCAGCGGCAGGCTGGTGTTCCAGGCGCCTTCGGCGCTGATCGGCACGGTGATCTTCTCGGCATTGTCGAGGTAGATCCGCACGTAATCCGCCGGCGTGCCGCGGCCCGACAGCAGCACCGCGCCATCGGCGGCATAGGCGATGGTGTCGATGGTGACGCCGGTCACCGGCTCGGTCACGTCCTCGCCCTCGGGCTGCATCACCCGCACCCCGGTCTCGCTAACCAGAAGCGCGGTCGGCGCGCTGGCCGTCTCGGCGTCCTCCATCTCCTCCAGCGGCGTCAGCGCGGCGACCAGCACGCTCTCGGTCGAGGCGAGCTGGCTGCCGTCGGCCAGCGCCATGCGCAGCGTCACCCGATGCGGCTTGCCGTCGGGCGCCATGTCGAAGAGCACGGCGAAGCGGCCGCCCGGATCGGCGGTGGTGGTCTGGATCTCGGCCCCGTCCACCAGCACGGTCACCGTGGCGCCGCGCACCGCCCGGCCCGCGACCAGCGCCGAGCCGTCGGTTTCCACCCGCACCACATCGAAGGCAGGTTCCGGGTGGTCGATCAGCAGCTTCGGCGGCGGCGCCTTGAGATCGCTCGGCTTCGGCGGCGCGGCGGCGGGTTCGGCCGCGGCGGTGCGCGAGGCCGGCCCGGGCGGCGGCGGCGGTTCGGGCTTCTTGGCCACCGGGGCGGGCAGCGCGATCGGATCGGGCTTGGCCGGGGTCTTCACCGGCGGCGGGGCCGGCTGCACGGCGGCGATGGCGGTGGGCGGCGGGGCGGCGGGGCGCGACAGGCTCCAGCCGACATAGGCCACGCCGCCCGCGCAGGCAGCGCCTCCGGCCAGCAGAGCGGCCCTGGCCCCCATCCCCAACGTGCTCCAACCCGACATCTTCTACGTCCCTTGGCGAGGCCTTCCGCGGCCCCTGCTTGTCCTTGTTACAGGAACCCAGATATGACTGCCAGAAGCAACAAATTTTCAGGGTGATGCGCATGTCTCTGCTTCGTTCCGTCTGCGTCTTCTGCGGCTCCCGCCCTGGCCTGCGCCCCGCCTATGTCGCCGCCGCGCGCGGAACGGGCGAATTGATCGCGGCGCAGGGCTGGCGGCTGGTCTATGGCGCGGGCGACGTGGGGCTGATGGGCGAAGTCGCGCGCAGCGCCATGGCGGCGGGCGGGCGCACCATGGGCGTGATTCCGACGCATCTGCTGGCGCGGGAACAGGGACGGCGCGATCTGGGGCAATTCGTCATCACCGAGGACATGCACGAGCGCAAGAAGGTGATGTTCATGAATTCCGACGCCATCGTGGTGCTGCCGGGCGGCGCCGGGACGCTGGACGAATTCTTCGAGGTGCTGACCTGGCGGCAGATCGGGCTGCACGAGAAGCCGATCCTGCTCCTCGACACCGAGGGCTACTGGCAGCCGCTGATCGCGCTGATCGACCACTCGATCGCCGAGGGTTATGCCGAAGCGTCGATGCGCGATTATTTCACCGCCGTGCCCGATGTCGCGGCGCTCGGCGAAAGGCTGCGCGCTGCGCTGAGCTGAGCTGAGGCGGGAACCGGCGCTCCTTCGCCCCGTTGGACCGGCAGGCAGAGGGAGAGGCGCATGTTCGACTGGATCACCGGGCTGATCGAAAGCATCGGCGCGCTCGGCGTGGCGCTGCTCATGCTGCTGGAGAATGTGTTTCCGCCGATCCCTTCCGAGCTGGTGATGCCGCTGGCCGGCTTCATCGCGGCGGGCGGCGGCGCGAGCCTCTGGGTGATGATCCTCGCCGGGACCGTCGGCGCGGTGGCGGGTGCGCTCTTCTGGTATTGGGTCGGCCGCAGGCTCGGCGCGCGTCGGCTGCGCGAGCTTGCGTGGCGGCACGGGCGCTGGATGGCGGTCGCGCCCGAGGATATCGACAAGGGCAATGACTGGTTCGCCCGGCATGGCGCGGCGGCGGTGCTGATAGGGCGGATGATCCCGACGGTGCGGACCTTCGTCTCGGTGCCCGCGGGCGTGGCGCGGATGCCGCTGCTGCGGTTCATCTTCTACACGACGCTGGGCAGCGCCTTCTGGGTCACGCTGCTGACGGTGGCGGGCTATCTGCTGGAGAGCCAGTACGAGGCGGTCTCGGGCATCGTGAACCCGGTGGCGACGCTGGTCGTGGTCGGGCTGGTCGGCTGGTATCTGTGGCGGGTCGCCACCTATCGCCGCCGCGTGCCGCTGGAGGAATAAGGAAAAAGGCCGCCGGGAGGCGGCCTTTCCTGTGCGCGGGGCGCCGGATCACATGCGCGAGGCGACGTTTTCCCAGTTCACCAGCTTGTCGAGGAAGTTGGTGAGATAGGCCGGGCGCTTGTTGCGGAAGTCGATGTAATAGCTGTGCTCCCAGACGTCGCAGCCCAGAAGCGCGGTCTGGCCGAAGCAGAGCGGGTTCACGCCGTTCTCGGTCTTGGTGACCTTGAGCGAGCCGTCCTTGTCCTTCACCAGCCAGGCCCAGCCCGAGCCGAACTGGCCGGCGCCGGCGGCGGAGAAATCTTCCTTGAACTTGTCGACCGAGCCGAAGCTTTCGGTGATCGCCTTTTCCAGCTCGCCCGGCATGGCGGTCTGGTTCGGGCCCATCATCTCCCAGAACTGGGCGTGGTTCCAGTGCTGGCTGGCGTTGTTGAAGATGCCGTTCTGCGCCACGGCGCCGGACTGGTAGGTGCCCTTGACGATCTCTTCGACCGACTTGCCTTCCCACTCGGTCCCGGCGATCAGCTTGTTGCCGTTGTCGACATAGGCCTTGTGGTGGATGTCGTGGTGGTATTCCAGCGTTTCCTTCGACATCCCGAGGGATGCCAGCGCGTCATGCGCATAGGGAAGATCGGGAAGGGTGAAAGCCATCGGGCGCTCCTGTCTCTCGAAGGGAAATCAATCAGGTCAATAAGAGGGCTGGGACCCGGAAGGTCAAGGGGCCGCGGTGACGGCGTGTCGCAGCCTCGGCGGGGAAAGGCTTGTCGCGCTGGGTTTTTTCCGGCGTGGGGCGGACGATCGGCGGGCGAAGTTTCCGCTGCGGCAGCGGCGGGCGCCCTGCCCGGCTTCTTGCGTCCGGCGGCGGGCTTGGGCGGGCGACGATTCGAGGCATCTGGTTCAACGGAAAAGGCCGCCCCGCATCCTGGGACGGCCTTCGATGCTTCGGGGCGGAGGGATCAGGCGGGGAAGAGTTCCGAGCCCGGCATGGCCGAATGGGTCAGCAGACCCATGAGATAGCCCGCGACAGAGCGGAAGCCGACGAGGGTGAAGCCCGCCTCGTCTTGCCACAGCGCAGCGGCAACCTGCGCCGCACGGGTGCGGCGCAGCTCGCCCGGGGCGAGGTTGGACAGATCGACGGGGCAAAGCTTGGCCAGCACCTCGGTGGCCCGCTCGCCTTCGATGCGGAACATGGCGCGGGCGTCGGAGACGTCGACGACCAGCACATGCTCGCCCTTCAGCGCCTCGGTCAGCGCGGCGATCATCGCCGCCACCTCGGCATAGGGCAGGATCAGCAACAGCTCGTCCGGGCCCATCCAGCCGATGCTGCGCTGGCCTTCGGTCAGGATGCGGCGCTTCTCGGGCAGACCGAGGCCCATGCAGGCCTGCAGCGCGCCGGGAAGCGCCGCCACATCCTGCTTGCAGCGCAGGGTGATCATGCCGGTCGGGCCGATCTCGCGGATTGCGGCGAAGCCGTCGTAGCGCGCATTGCCGAGCGCGCTGATCGGGGTGATGAGCTCAGACATTCTGTTTCGCCCCCTCCTTGTCGTAGAATACCTGATCGACGATCCGCGCCTTCACCGAGCCGCCGCCGATCTTGGGGAAGTCCAGCACCTCGCCCATCCGGTCGGGCCCGCGCAGCACGAGGCCCATGGCGATGCCCTTGCCCAGCGTGGGCGAGTGGTAGCTGGAGGTGACGCGGCCTTGGGTGTTGCGCTGGCCGTTGGCATTCTTGCCCTCGGCCACGGCGATGGCGCCGTCGGGGATCACCGAGCCGTCGAGCGTCTCCAGCCCCACCAGCTTCCAGCGGTCGGGGTCGGCGAGGAAGCTGCGCTCTTGCCCGCGCTTGCCGAGGTAGTCGGCCTTCTTCTTGGAGATCGCCCAGCCGAGGCCGAGATCCTGCGGGATCACCGTGCCGTCGGTCTCGTCGCCGATCATGATGAAGCCCTTCTCGGCCCGCAGCACATGCAGCGCCTCGGTGCCGTAGGGCATTACGCCGAACTCGGCGCCCGCCGCCAGACAGGCTTCCCAGAAGGCGCGGCCCTCGCTGGCAGGGATCGCAATTTCGTAGCTCAACTCGCCCGAGAAGCTGATCCGGTAGACCCGGGCGCGGAAGCCGCCCAGCATGCCATCGGCCCATTGCATGAAGGGCAGCGTCTCTTTCGAGACATCCATCCCGCCGAGCTTTTCCAGCAGCTTGCGCGCGTTCGGCCCGACGACGGCGACCTGCGCATATTGCTCGGTGACATTGGCGGTCCAGACCTGCCAATCCCACCATTCGCATTGCAGCCAGTCTTCCATATGCGCGTGGATCCGGTCGGCGCCGCCCGAGGTGGTGTGGCAGAGCCAGGTGTCCTCGTCGATCCGGGCGACCACGCCGTCGTCGGAGAGGAAGCCGTTCTCGTTGCACATCAGCCCGTAGCGGCACTTGCCGATCGGCAGCGTCGACATGACGCCGGTGTAGAGCATGTCGAGGAAGCGGCCCGCGTCGGGGCCCTTGACGATGATCTTGCCCAGCGTCGAGGCGTCGAGCAGCCCGACATTGTTGCGCACGTTCAGCACTTCGCGATGCACGGATTTCTCGTGGCTCTCGCCGCCTTGGGTGTAGCAATAGGGCCGACGCCAGAGGCCGACCGGCTCCCAATAGGCGCCGTGGGCGTCGTGCCAGTCGTGCATCGGGGTGCGGCGCAGCGGCTGGAAGATCTCGCCGCGCGCCTCGCCGGCCAGCGCGCCGAAGGTGACGGGCGTGTAGGGCGGGCGGAAGGTGGTGGTGCCGACCTGCGGGATATGTTCGTTCAACGCATCAGCAAGCACGGCCAGACCGTTGATGTTGCTGAGTTTCCCCTGATCGGTCGCCATGCCCAGCGTGGTGTAGCGCTTGGTATGCTCCACCGACTCGTAGCCCTCGCGGGCGGCGAGCTGCACGTCCGACACCTTCACGTCGTTCTGGTAGTCGAGCCAGGCCTTGGCGCGCAGCTTGACCGGCGCGCCCTGCGGCATCAGCCAGACGGCCTCCATCGGCGCTTCCTCGGCGGCGGTGGCCTTGGGCGCCTCGCCCGCGGGCTTCGAGGCGGCCTCGCCGGCGCGGTGCGCGTCAGCCAGCGTATCGGCGGCGGGCAGCGCGCCGTTGGCGGCGCCTGCGGCGATCACCATGGCCGACCCGTCGTGGTTCAGCGGCGGGCGGGCGGCGTCGGGGCGGAAGCAGGCGGTGGCCTCGTCCCAGATCAGCTTGCCGCCGCAGTGGCTCCAGAGATGCACCACCGGCGACCAGCCGCCCGACATGGCGACGGCCTCGCAGGCGATCTCTTCCAGCACGGCGCCCTCGCCGGCCTGCGCGCAGATCGAGACGCGCTTCACCCGCTTGCCGCCCTGCACCATGGCGATGGCGCGATTGGTCTCGACCCGGATGCCCAGCTTGCGCGCCTGTTCCGGCAGCGCGCCGGTGGCGGTGAGCCGGGCGTCGAGGATCACCGGCACGGAGAGCCCGGCCTGATGCAGCGCGATGGCGGTGCGATAGGCGTCGTCGTTGTTGGTCACGACCACGGTGCGGTCGCCCGGCGAGACGGCGAAGTTCACCACATAGTCGCGCACCGCCGCGGCGAGCATGACGCCGGGGATGTCGTTGCCGGCAAAGGACAGCGGGCGTTCGATGGCGCCGGTGGCGGCGATGATCCGGCCGGCGCGGATGCGCCAGAGCCGGTGCTTCGGCCGCCCGTCGCCGGGGGTGTGGTCGGCCACCTTCTCGTCGGCCAGCACATAACCGTGGTCATAGACCCCTGCCCCCATGCAACGTTTGCGCAGGGTGACATTCTCCATCGCTTCAAGGGCTTGCACCGTGGTCTTCACCCAGGCGTCGGCGGGCTGGCCGTCGATCTCCACCCCATCCACCGGGGCGCGACCGCCCCAATGCCCGGTCTGCTCCAGCAGCATCACCCGCGCGCCGGAGCGCCCGGCGACGAGCGCCGCCTGCAGCCCAGCCACGCCGCCGCCGATCACCAGCACGTCGCAGAAGGCATAGGCCTGCTCGTAACGGTCGGCGTCGCGGTCCTTGGGCGCCTTGCCCAGACCCGCCGAGTGCCGCACGATCGGCTCGAAGACGTGCTTCCAGGCGGCGCGCGGCTGCAGGAAGGTCTTGTAGTAGAACCCCGCCGGCAGGAAGCGCGCGGCGTAGTTGTTCACCACGCCGATGTCGTTCTCCAGCGAGGGCCAGTGGTTCTGGCTTTCCGCCGTCAGCCCGTCGAAGAGCTCGGTCGTCGTGGTGCGCTGGTTCGGCTCCAGCCGGTCGCCCTTGCCGAGGTTCACCAGACCGTTCGGCTCTTCGGGGCCCGAGGCCACGATGCCGCGCGGGCGGTGATACTTGAAGCTGCGCCCGACCAGCATCTGGTCATTGGCCAGCAGCGCCGCCGAGAGCGTGTCGCCCTCGAAGCCGCGCATCCATTTGCAGTTGAAGGTGAAGCGGTGGGCCTTGCTGCGGTCGATCAGCCGGCCACCCTTTGCCAGACGCGCGCTCATTTGTAGCCCTCCCAGCCCGGTCGTTTCGCCTTGATCGCCTCGATCAGATCGGGCGGCGGGGCCGAGGTCTGTGCGGGATAGGTGCCGAAGACTTCGAGCGTCGCGGTGCAGCGCGCGGCGAGGAACCACTTGCCGCAGCCGTAGACGTGGCGCCAGCGCTCGAAATGCACCCCCTTGGGGTTCTTGCGGGCGAACATGTAGGATTCGAACTCGTCATCCGACGCGCCCGGCCCGTACCGCTTCAGATGCGCCTCATAGCCGGGGCTCAGTTCGGTCTCTTCGGCTTTGACGCCGCAATAGGGACATTCGAGGATCAGCATGCGCAGGCGCTCCGGCAGGGCCGGAGCGCGGCGCTCCGGTCAGAGGTTCGGGTAGACGATGGTTCGGTTCGAGGCGTCGTCGGAGGCGCCGCCGAAGTTGCCGGCGATGACCACCCCGTTGAGGATGAGCAGCATCCCCGCCCCGGCGCAGAACCCGGCGATGGCGACCTTGTGGCGCTTGGAGAAGGTGACAACGCGCCACTGCGCCATGTCACTGACCGAGGGCCAGCGCTTCCAGATCCAGGCGACCGGATTGATCTTGAGTTCCTCGTCGTTGTAGAGGCGGTTCGCCGTCTGAACGAGGCGGGCGTTGCGCACATACTCGTCGATTTTGTATTTCTTGATGTCGTCCCGCACCCGAGCCTTGATCTGCTCGGCCGAGGGAATGTCGTCGATGAAAGAGAACATGCGGCCATCTCCATGGAGTTGTGCTCAGGAGATACCGCATGGGCGGTCGGCGTCAAAGCGACACGGTAACGCGGGGGCATGGGGTTGAGCATCAGTGCGCCACCCCGGCGGCGACCGATTCGTCGATGAAGCGGCCCTCGCGGAAGCGCTCCATGCCGAAGGCGGCGGTCAGCGGGCCGGGCTGGCCGGTGGCCACCAGCTCGGCCATCGCCCAGCCGGACCCCGGTATCGCCTTGAATCCACCCGTCCCCCAGCCGCAGTTGATGAAGCAGTTGCCGAGCGGGGTCTTCGACAGGATGGGCGAGCGATCGCCGGTCATGTCGACGATGCCGCCCCATTGCCGCAGCATCTTGAGGCGGCTGATCATCGGGAAGGTCTCGATCAGCGCGCGCAAAGTCTCTTCAATGTGATGGAAAGACCCGCGCTGGGTATAGTTGTTGAAGCTGTCGGTGCCGCCGCCGATCACCATCTCGCCCTTGTCGGACTGGCTCATGTAGCCGTGCACGGTATTGGCCATGACCACGACATCCATGCAGGGCTTGATCGGCTCGGAGACCAGCGCCTGCAGCGCCACCGCCTCCACCGGCAGACGGAAGCCCGCCATCTCGGCCACCTGCCCCGAATGCCCGGCGACGACGATCGCCAGCTTCTTCGTGCCGATGTGGCCCTTGGTGGTCTCCACCCCGGTCACCACGCCGTTCTCCTGCGTGACGCCCTTCACCTCGCATTGCTGGATGATGTGCATGCCCATCTCGGAGCAGGCCCGGGCATAGCCCCAGGCCACCGCATCGTGCCGCGCCGTGCCGCCGCGCGCCTGGTAGAGCGCGCCGAGCACCGGATAGCGCGGGCCGTCGATGTTGATGATCGGCACCAGCTTCTTCACCTGCTCGGGCCCGATCCACTCGGTCACGACACCTTGAAGCGTGTTGGCATGGACGGTGCGCAGATAGCCGCGGACCTCGTGATGGGTCTGGGCCAGCATCAAAAGGCCGCGCGGGCTGAACATGACGTTGTAGTTCAGCTCCTGGCTCAGCGTCTCGTAGAGGCTGCGCGCCTTCTCGTAGATCGCGGCCGAGGGGTCCTGCAGGTAGTTCGAGCGGATGATCGTGGTGTTGCGGCCCGTGTTGCCGCCGCCGAGCCAGCCCTTCTCGATCACCGCGACATTGGTGATGCCGAAATTCTTCCCGAGATAATAGGCGGTTGCGAGCCCGTGGCCGCCCGCGCCGACGACGATGACGTCGTAGCTCTTCTTCGGCAGGGGCGAGGCCCAGGCGCGCTCCCATCCCGTGTGGTGGCGCAGCGCCTCGCGGGCGATGGCGAAGACCGAATAACGTTTCATGAGCCGACTCCCCGTGGCGGGCCTTGTCCCAGCCTTCTGGAACGAGGCGGCGTTATACCCGCACCCGCAAGCGGCACAATCGGTCCAAATGCGACATCACCGACCCATGCGGGCCGGAGCAGCGCCGGCGCCCCCGCCGGATTGGGCCTTTTGCGGCGGCGCGTCAGGGTTTACATGGGGGGCAAGACCTGATTGCGACAGGCAAGAGGCGGGAGCAGACGGCGCGATGATGATTTTCTGGGCAGTGACGGCGCTGATCGGTCTTGGCGTGGCGGCGATCCTGATCGCGACGCTGCTGCGCGCGGCGACGGCCGCCGAGCCCGCGGCCGCCTTCGACATGCGCGTCTACCGCGACCAGCTGCGCGAGGTCGACCGCGACCTCGCCCGCGGCATCATCGGGGCCGAGGACGCCGAGCGGCTGCGCGCCGAGGTGTCGCGCCGCGTGCTGGAGGCGGACCGCGCCCTCGCCGCCGCCCCGCAACGCGGCCGCGGGCCCGGCGCGATCTCGGTCGCCGGCGCGGCGCTGGTGGCGCTGCTGCTGGCGGGGGCCTTCGGCATCTACTTGCGTCTCGGCGCTCCGGGCTATGCCGACATGCCGATGGCCGCCCGCATCGCCGATGCCGACGCCGCCTATCGCGACCGCCCGGAGCAGGCGGCGCTGGAGGCGGAGTTCGCCGCGCTACCGCAGCCCGAGCTGCCGAACGGCGCCGACCCGAAGTTCCTCGAGCTGATGGAGCGGCTGCGCGCCGCCGTCGCCGAACGCCCGACGGACGTGCAGGGCCAGGAGCTGCTGGCCCGCAACGAGGCGGCGCTCGGCAATTTCGCCGCCGCCTCCGCGGCGCAGCGCCAGGTCATCGCCCTGACCAGCCCGCGCGACAGCGCCGAGGATCACGCGGCCCTGGCCGAGCTGATGATCCTCGCCGCCGGCGGTGTGGTCTCGCCCGAGGCCGAGGCGGCGCTGACGGCGGCGCTGCAGCGCGACCCCGAGAACGGCACGGCGCGCTATTACTCCGGGCTGATGCTGGCCCAGACCGGCCGTCCAGACATGGCCTTCCGGCTGTGGCGCGGCCTCCTGGAAGCCTCGAGCCCCGGCGATCCCTGGTACGAGCCGCTCCGGGCGCAGATCCCCGACCTCGCCTGGCGCGCCGGCGTTGACTACCAGCTGCCCGCTCCCGCCGCCGGCCCCTCGGCCGAGGATCTGCAGGCGGCGGAGGGCATGAGCGACGAAGACCGCAAGGCGATGATCGAGGGCATGGTGACCCAGTTGAACGACCGGCTCGCCACCCAGGGCGGAACCGCCGAGGAATGGGCGCAGCTGATCGGCGCCTATGGCGTGCTGGGCCAGACCGAGCGCGCCACGGCGATCTTCGCCGAGGCCCAGACCCGCTTCGAGGGCCGCGAGGCCGACCTGGCGCTGATCCGCGCTGCCGCCGACCGGGCCGGGGTGGCGCGATGATCCATGACGAGATGCCCGATTTCCTCGCCGCCCTGCCGCGCGACGGGGCCATCGCCGGGCTCGACTTCGGCGAGAAGACGGTGGGGGTGGCGGTCTCCGACCTGCGCCGCGGCATCGCCACGCCGCTCCTGACCATCCGCCGCACAAAATTCACCGAGGATGCAGCGAAGCTTCTGGAGATCATCGCGGCGCGCGGCCTCGCCGGGCTGGTGCTGGGCCTGCCGCGGAACATGGACGGCTCCGAGGGCCCGCGGGCGCAGGCGACGCGGGCCTTCGCCCGCAACCTGACCCGGCTGACGCCGCTGCCGATCGGCTTCTGGGACGAGCGGCTGTCCACCGTCGCCGCCGAACGCGCGCTGATCGAGGCGGATACGTCTCGCAAACGCCGCAAAGAGGTGATCGATCACGTCGCCGCCGGGTATATCCTGCAAGGCGTGCTGGACCGTCTGGGCCACATGAAGCGGGGGAGCGACGGGTGAAGGACGACCTCTGGCAGCGGGACGAGATCGAGAGCCCCTGCGTGAAGCTCTGCGTGATCCACCCCGAGGAACGGCTCTGCCTCGGCTGCTTCCGCACCATCGAGGAGATCTCGGCCTGGTCGCGGCTCAGCCCGGACGAGCGCCGGAGCGTGATGGCCGACCTCCCCTCCCGCGAACCCCGTCTCGCCCGCCGCCGCGGCGGCCGCGCCGGACGCCTCGACCGCTGACCCCAAGCTGATTCCGGCCGGGGGTGCCGTCCACGGGGGCATCGAGCCCCCGCGTCCGGCGTTGCCACGGAAGAGCCTTCCGCGTGGCGCTTCTCCTGGCCCAAATACTCCCGCCGGAGGCGCCTTGGCCGGACAGGGGCGCGAGATCATCGTCTCTTGCGCCTGCATCTGCGGTGGGCGCCTCCGGCGGGAGTATTTCGGCCAGGAGAAACCCGCATCCAGGAGCGACTTCCCACGGGGGAGAGACCGGGCGCGGCCTGGGCCTGGCAAGGCCGCGCAAGGGGGCTCGATGCCCCCGCGCGCCCCGGATCAGGCGGGTTGCTGGGCGACGAGCGCCGCGGTCACGTCTTCGGGCGTGCCGATGGCGCGGGTGGCGGCGCCCTTGGCGATGCGCTTGATCATGCCGGAGAGCGCCTTGCCGGCGCCGATCTCCCAGAACTCCGTGACCCCGGCGCCTTCCATCCACTGCACGCTTTCGCGCCAGCGCACCGCGCCGGTGACCTGGGCCACCAAGAGCGCGCGGATCCGGTCGGGTTCGGTCACCGCCTCGGCGCGGACGTTCACCACCACCGGCACCAGCGGCGCCTCGATCACCACGGCGGCGAGCGCCTCGGACATCACGCTGGCGGCGGGCTGCATCAGGGCGCAGTGGAAGGGCGCGCTCACCGGCAGCAGGAGGGCGCGTTTCGCCCCCCGCGCCTTGGCCAGCTCCACCGCGCGCTCCACCGCCGCCTTGTGGCCCGAGACCACCACCTGCGCCGGGTCGTTGTCATTGGCGGCCTGGCAGACCTCGTCGCCCGCCGCCTCATGCGCGATCTCGACCACGGTGTCGTAGTCGAGCCCGAGCAGCGCCGCCATGGCGCCGACGCCGACCGGCACCGCCTCCTGCATGGCGATGCCGCGCACCTGCAGCAGCCGGGCGGTGTCGGCGAGGCCGAGCGAGCCGGCGGCGCAGAGCGCGGAGTACTCGCCGAGCGAGTGGCCGGCGACGAAGGAGGCGGTGGCGATGCCGAGCCCCTCGGTCTCCAGCGCGGCGAGAGCGGCCATCGAGGTCGCCATCAGCGCGGGCTGGGCGTTCTGCGTCAGGGTGAGCGTCTCGATGTCTCCCTCCCAGATCAGCTTAGACAGGTCCTGCCCCAGCGCCTCGTCGACCTCCTGGAACACGGCCCGCGCCGCGGGATAGGCCTCGGCCAGGGCGCGGCCCATGCCGATGGTCTGGGCGCCCTGCCCGGGGAAAACGAATGCGCGGCTCATGGCGATCTCCTTCATCTCTTGCTCCGGCCATACCCCGGCGCGGCCGGCGGTGCAATCTGGCGCACAACCCCTGTGCGCTTCGGTCCAGTCCGCCCGGTTCCGGCCGGCCGCCGGCGCTGCTACCCTGCGGGCCAGATTTCGGAGACATCATGCCCCTTTCCAACACCTCGCGCAGCTATGGCGGCGTCGCCCGCGCCTTGCACTGGCTCACCGCCCTCTTGATCCTCAGCGCCATCCCGCTCGGCTGGATCGCCAACCGCCTGCCCTATGACAGCGCCGAGGCGCTGGCCGAGAAGGCGCAGCTCTTCTCGCTGCACAAGAGCCTCGGCGTCGCCGCCTTCGCCGTGGCGCTGGCGCGCATCCTCTGGGCGCTGACCCAGCCGCGCCCTGCCCCGCTGCACCCCGAGCGGCGGCTGGAGACGGCCTTGGCCGAGACGGTGCACTGGCTGCTCTATCTGTCGCTCCTGCTGGTGCCGCTGGCGGGATGGGTGCATCACGCGGCCACCAGCGGCTTCGCGCCGATCCTCTGGCCCTTCGGTCAGGATCTGCCCTTCGTGCCGAAATCCGAAACGGTGGCCGGGATCGCCGCCGCGGCGCATTGGCTTTTCGCGCGGCTGCTGATCCTGTCGCTCGTGCTGCATATCGCCGGCGCGCTGAAGCATCACCTGATCGACCGCGACTCCGTCTTGCGGCGGATGACGCGCGGCGAGGCGGCGCCGGAGGGGCCGGTCGCGCCGCATCGGGTAGCGCCCGCGCTGGCGGCGCTGGCGGTCTATGCGCTGGGGGCCGGGATCGCGGTGGCGCTGGTCCCGCCGAAGACCGAGGCGCAGCCGGCGCTGGCGGCGGTTACCTCTGATTGGGTGGTGACCGAGGGTGAACTCGGCTTCACCGTGCGGCAGATGGGAGCGGAGGTCGAGGGCTCCTTCGCCGACTGGACCGCGGCGATCCGCTTCGACGAGACGCCGGTAGAAGGGAAGAACGGCGAGGTGACGGTGACCATCGCCACCGGCAGCCTGACGCTCGGCTCGGTGACCGAACAGGCCAAGGCGCCGGAGTTCTTCGACAGCGCTGCCCAGCCGACGGCGAGCTTCACCGCCGAGATCCGGCCGGAGGGCGAGGCCTATGTGGCGGAAGGCGCGCTGACCCTGCGCGGCGTCACCGTGCCGGTCACCCTGCCCTTCACGCTGGAGCTTGACGGCGACACGGCGAAGATGGCCGGCGGCACGACGCTGGACCGGCGCGATTTCGGCATGGGGGCGAGCTATGCCGATGAAGCCTCGGTCGGCTTCGCGGTCGAGGTGGATGTGGCGCTGACGGCGACCCGGGAAGAGTGAGGCCCCATGTCCGGCGACGCCTGACGCGCGTCGGGCGGCGCCGGGTCAGGCGTTTGTGGATCGGGAGGTCTCGGGCCAGTTCCGGTCGCCGGGCGGGCAAGGGCAGCGTCGGTAAGACGGCAATGACCGACCTGCCCTCACCCCTGAACGGCGAGGCACTTCGACAAGCACCCCGCCAACCGGCCATCGCAAATGAAAAAAGGCCGCCGGATCGCTCCGGCGGCCTTTTCCGTTCAGCGGGCGGCGATCACTCGGCCTTCATAGCCTCGATCGAGATCGTCACCTGGACCTCGTCCGACACGAAGGGCGCGAAGGCGCCGAGGTTGTAGTCGGAACGCAGCAGCGTGGTGGTGGCGTCGAAGCCGGCCCAAGGCTTGTTCTCCATCGGGTGCATGCCGGCCTGGTTCAGCACGGCGTCGAGCACGACCGGCTTCGTCACGCCGTTCAGGGTCAGGTCGCCGGTGATCTTGGCAGTGGTCTCGCCGGTCACCTCGATGCCGGTGGAGGTGAAGCTCACCATCTCGTCATCGGCGGCGTCGAAGAAGTCGGGCGACATGAAATGCTCGAAGCGCGCTTCCCAGCCGGTCAGCATCGACTTCACCGGGAAGGAGACCTCGACCGAGGAGGCCGCCGGGTCTTCCTGGTCGAAGGCGATCTCGCCCTCGAAGCCCGAGAACATGCCGGTGCCGGTCGAGAAGCCGAGGTGGTTGTAGGTGAAGACGATCTGGCTGTGGCTCGGGTCGAGCGTGTAGCTCTCGGCGGCGGCATGGGCGGCGGTGCCGAGGGCGAGGGTCGAGACGAAAACGAGGGGGAGGAAGCTGCGGGTCATGGATGGCTCCGGGTAAGGAATGACGGGTTGTCCCGCCCTAGATGCACCTGCAGCGATGCGGGCTCAACCGCACAGTGCCGCGCAAGTCTTGTTCACCCGCGCACAGGCGGTTCAGCGCTTGCATCGGCGCCGGACGCCTGTATAAGACCGCATCCTTCCGCACTCACGTGAACCGGCGCAGCCTCTCGTGGACGGGCCGCGGAAGGGATGGCCCGACCTATGAAATGCGCCCTGTCAGATCGGAGACCACATGCCGCTTTACGAGCATGTTTTCATCTCGCGTCAGGATCTTTCCAACGCACAGGCCGAAGGCCTCATCGAGCATTTCTCCACGGTGCTCGCGGATAACGGCGGCAACGTCGTCGAGCGCGAATACTGGGGCGTCAAGACGATGGCCTACAAGATCAACAAGAACCGCAAGGGCCACTACGCCTTCCTGAAGTCGGACGCCCCCTCGGCTGCCGTTCAGGAGATGGAGCGTCTGATGCGCCTGCATGACGACGTGATGCGCGTGCTGACCATCAAGGTCGACAAGCATGCCGAGGGCCCGTCGGTGCAGATGCAGAAGCGCGACGAGCGCGAGCGCGGCGACCGTCCGGACCGTGGCGACCGCCCGGATCGCGGCGACCGTGGCGACCGTCCGGAGCGCAGCTTCGGCAGCGACCGTGGTGGAGATCGCGGCGGCTTCGGCGCGCGGCGCTGATCAGGCAGGAAAGGATATAACCCATGGCGAACAAACCGTTTTTCCGCCGCCGCAAGGTCTGCCCCTTCTCGGGCGACAACGCACCGGCGATCGACTACAAAGACACGCGTCTGCTGATGCGCTACATCTCCGAGCGCGGCAAGATCGTCCCGTCGCGCATCACCGCCGTTTCGGCGATCAAGCAGCGTGAGCTGGCCCGTGCGATCAAGCGCGCCCGCTTCCTCGCCCTGCTGCCCTACGCTGTGAAGTAAGGAGCACCCGCACATGCAAGTCATCCTTCTTCAGCGCGTCGCCAAGCTCGGTCAGATGGGCGAGGTCGTGAACGTCAAGGACGGTTACGCCCGCAACTTCCTCTTGCCGCAAGGCAAGGCCCTGCGCGCCAACGAGTCGAACATCAAGTCGTTCGAGGCCCGCAAGGTTCAGCTGGAAACGCAGAACCTCGAGACCAAGAAAGAGGCCGAAGTCGTCGCCGCCAAACTCGACGGCCAGACCTTCGTCATCATCCGCTCCGCTTCCGACTCGGGCGCGCTCTACGGCTCCGTCACCACCCGTGACGCCGCCGACGTCGCCACCGCCGAGGGCTTCTCGGTCGAGCGCGGCCAGGTTGTCCTGGACCGTCCGATCAAGGACCTCGGTCTGCACCCGGTGACCGTGGTGCTGCACCCGGAAGTCACGGTGAAGATCACCATGAACGTCGCGCGTTCGGTGGAAGAAGCCGAGCTTCAGGCGGCCGGCAAATCGATCATGGAGCTGGCGGCGGAAGCCGAAGCGGCTGCCGAGTTCGAGATCGCCGAGCTGTTCGACGAGATGGGCGCGGCCCAGGACGGCGAAGACCTCTGATCCCTCCGGGATCTTTGAAACCGCGCCGGGAGACCGGCGCGGTTTTTTCATGCCCGGATTTTATTGCGCAGTCTTCGCTTCTGTAGCGTATTTCCCCGCTTCCGCCCCAAGGGCGGTATCCGCATCCTGCCGGCGCTCTGCGTCCCAGAGCAGCCGCGGCAATTTCCTGTTCCACCTGATCGCCCAGCCGATGCCAACGGCGCCCTGTCGCTCTACGGTGCTGGCACGCATTCCGCTGCCGCAGCGCTTCCCCATCCACAAGCTGATCGTCGCCGACCCGCGGAGTGGCTGGCCATGAACCCGCCCAAAAATGAAAAGGGCCGCTCCCGGAGGAGCGGCCCTTCCTGTCATCAGGGGACAGGGATCAGAGCTCGTCGAGCGCCTCGATCGCCTTCTGCAGCTCGTCCTTGCTGATCTCCTTCTCGGTCACGGTCGCGCCGGCCACGATGTGGTCGACCACCTTGTCCTCGAAGATCGGCGCGCGCAGCTGCTGCTGGATCTGCTGGTTCTTCTGCACGAACTCGAAGTACTGGCGCTCCTGCCCCGGGTATTGCCGGGCCTGCGCCAGGACCGCTTGGGTCATCTCGGCGTCGGTCACGGTGATCTCGGCCTTGCGGCCGATTTCGGCCAGCAGGAGGCCCAGACGCACGCGGCGCTCGGCCAGCTTCTTGTGCTCGTCCGTCGCCTCCACATGGCCATGGTTGTGGCCCTGCTCTTCCGGGTGCTCCTCGTGCCAGAGCTGGTGCGCGATCTGCGCGGCCTCGGCTTCGACCAGCGAGCTCGGCAGGTCGAAGGAGACCATGCCGTCGAGCTGGTCGAGCAGCGCGCGCTTCATCACGGCGCGGGCGGCGCCCTTGAACTCGGCTTCCAGACGCTCGGCGATCTGGGTCTTCAGACCGGCCAGATCCTCGGCGCCGTATTTCTTCGCCAGCTCGTCATCGACTTCCGCCGGCTTCGGGGCTTTCACGGCCTTCACGGTGCAGGCGAATTCGGCTTCCTTGCCGGCGAGGTGCTTCGCGCCGTATTCGGCCGGGAAGGAGACCTTCACCGTCACCTCGTCGCCGGCCTTCGCGCCGACCAGCTGCTCTTCGAAGCCGGGGATGAACGAGCCCGAGCCCAGCACCAGCGGGTAGTCTTCGGCGGTGCCGCCCTCGAACAGCTCGCCGTCGACCGAGCCCTTGAAGTCGATCACGACCTGGTCGCCGTCCTTGGCCTTGGTGCCCTTCTTGCGATCCTCGAAAGATTGCGCGGAGGCGGCGAGGTTGGTCAGCGCCTCGTCGACCGAAGCCTCGTCGGCCTTCACGGTCAGACGCTCCAGCGTCACGGCGCTGGCGTCGATCTCCGGGATCTCCGGCAGGGCTTCATAGCTCATCTCGACCACGACGTCCTGGCCCTCGGCCCAGGTCTCGCCGCCGACCATCTTCACTTCCGGCTGCATCGCCGGGCGGTGACCCGAGGTCTCGAGGTGGTTCTTCATCGCGCCGTCGATGGCGTCCTGCATCGCGTCGCCCAGAAGGCGCGGGCCGAACTGCTTTTTCAGCATGGCCATCGGCACCTTGCCCTTGCGGAAGCCCTTCATCTCGACCTCGGGCTGAGCCTCGATCAGTTTTTCCTGGACCTTGGCGTCCAGTTCCGCAGCCGTCACCGTGATGGTGTAGCCGCGCTTCAGACCTTCGTTCAGGGTTTCGGTGACCTGCATATGTATCCGTCCTCTTTGTTCCTATGGTGCGGGTGAAGGGACTCGAACCCCCACGCCTTGCGGCGGCAGGACCTAAACCTGCTGCGTCTACCAGTTCCGCCACACCCGCACATCACTCAAAGCGCGGCCCTGCCGTTTCCGGCCAGAACCGCGCCTTGAAAATCCGCGCCCTTCTAACAAAGCCCCGGGCGCGATGCGAGAGGAAAAGCATGCGGCGGCGCGGCATGGCGGGCCTCCGCGGGGCGCCGATCCGGGCGGGCTAGAGGCCGAGCCCGCAGAACACGCGGGGAAGCTCCTCCGGCAGGTCCTCGGCGATCAGCCCTGGGCCGAAGCCGCGCGCCGCCTCGACATGCAGGAAGGCCGCCGACCCGGCCGCGTCGAGCGGCGTCCAGCCGCGTGCAAGGAGCCCGGCGATCATCCCCGCCAGCACGTCGCCCGCCCCGGCGGTGGCGAGCCAGGGGGCTTCGCGCTCGCGCAGCGCGGGGTTCAGGAGCGCCCGGCCATCCGGGGCCGCGATCACCGTGTCGGGGCCCTTCATGAGCACCGTGCAGCCGGCGCGGGCCGCCGCCGCGCGGCAGGCGTCGAGCTTGGAGAAGGCCGGGCCGGGCGGCGCCGGGGCCGCCAGCCGTTCGGCCAGATCGGGGAACAGCCGGGCAAACTCGCCGGCATGCGGCGTCAGCACGCACCGGTCATGCAGCAGTGCGAAGAGCCCCGGATCCCGCGCCAGCAGGGTCAGCGCGTCGGCGTCCATCACCAGGGGCCTCCGGCTCGCCAAGGCCGCCCGCACCAGCCCCGCCTCGCGCGGGCCGAGCCCCAGCCCCGGCCCGAGGCAGAGCGCCGAGATCCGCGCATCGGCCAGAAGCGCCTCCAGCACCGCGGCGTCGGCCAGCGGCCGCAGCATCACCGCGTCGAGCCGGGCGGCGTTCTCGGGCCAGCGCCGGCTCCGGGCA
>NZ_PZKG01000031.1 GCF_003034985.1 Cereibacter changlensis JA139 | reverse complement strand
AAGCCCTACGCCAAGCGGGAAGAAGCGGCCAAGCCCTATGCCAAGCGCGAGGAGGGCGCGAAGCCCTACGCCAAGCGCGAGGACGGGCCGCGCAAGCCCTATGTGAAGCGGGAAGAGGGCGCGAAGCCCTACGCCAAGCGCGAGGACGCGGCCCGGCCTTCGGCGCCGCGCGACGAGGCGGGCAAGAAACCCCGCTGGGCGGCTGGCGACAAGCCGGCGCCGCGCTCGGCCGGGTTCAAGTCGCATGGCGGCGGGGCGGATGGCAAACCGGCGCGGGCGGGCGGCTTCAAGTCGCACGCCAGCGAGGGCAAGAGCTTCGGCAAGCCGGCTTTCGGCAAGGCGAAGCCCGCCGCCGCGCCGAAAGACGCCAAGGACACCAGCAAGCGTTTCGTGCCGCCGAAGAAGAAGTGATCCTCTAGGGATTGAGACAAGGGCCGCGCTCCGCAAGGGCGCGGCCCTTTTCCGTTGCCGAGGTGTTTCGCCGGTGTGTTTGGCCGGGGGGCGGCGCCGCCCTCGGGGGCATCGAGCCCCCTCGGGCGGCATTGCCATTGCGGGCCGAAGCCGGTCGCCTCAGCCGATCAGCGCCTTGATCCCGGCGACATGGGCGGCGCTGGCGCCCAGCGCGTCGGCGGCCAGCGCCCGCGCCTCGCCCAGAAGCGCGCCCGGGGCGACGATCCGGTCGACCAGCCCCCAGCCCAGCGCCTGTTCCGCCGTCGCCTTCATCCCGGCCATCAGCAGCAGCTTGGCCCGCGACGGCCCGACCAGCGCCGCCAGCCGCGCCGGGTCGGAGGGCTGCGGCAGGAAGCCGAGCCGCATCACCGGGTAGAACAGCTTCGCCTCCGGCACGGCGAGGCGCAGGTCGCAGGCCAGCGCCATGCCCATCGCCCCGCCGGCCAGCGTGCCGTTCAGCGCGGCGATCGTCAGGCAGGGCAGGCCGGCGATCCGGGCCGAGAGCTGCTCCCAGATCGGGTCGGTGGCGAGACCGGCCTGCACCTCGTCGAGATCGGCGCCGGCCGAGAACACATTGCCGGCCCCGGTCAGGATCAGCGCCCGGACATCGGCGGCGGCCGCGGCCTCCACCGCGGCGTCGAGCTCGCGCAGCAGGGCGCCGGTCAGCGCATTGGCCTTGTCGCTGCGGTCCAGCGTCAGGATGCGCAGGCCCGGCTCGGTATGGACCCGGATCACGCGATCAGGCCCACGGCGCGGCGGATGCGTTCGTCGCGCAGCGAGATCTCCTGACCGAGGTAGCCGTTCGCCGCCGGGCCGCACATCCACAGCAGCGCACGGGCCGGCCAGTCGGCGGGGATATGCACCGAAGGGTCGAGCTGGCTGACCGGGTTGACGCCGCTGGCCTTGATCTTCACCTGCATCTCGGTGGCGACGGTGCCGGGCGACAGGCCCATGACCCGCAGCCCCTGCGCCACCTCCTCGACATGCAGGCAGCTGGTCAGCATCGCCGCCCCCGCCTTGGAGGCGCAATAGGCGCTCCAGCCCTCCAGCGGGTTGTGCGCCGCGCCCGAGCTGATGGTCAGGATGGTGCCGCCCTTGCCGCGCATGTGCGGCACGGCGGCGCGCATGCCGTGGAACACGCCGGTCAGGTTGATGTCGACCGCGCGTGCCCAGTCGGCGGGGTCGCTTTCGGCCAGACGGGCGATCGGCTCGATCACGCCTGCGTTATTCACCAGCACGTCGAGCCGGCCCTCGCGGGCCACGATGCCGTCGATCGCCGCCTGCACCGAGCCCCAGTCGGAGACGTCGCAGGGCAGGGCGAAGGCCTTGCCGCCGATCTCGGCGGCGAGCGCGGCGATCTCGTCCCCGCTGCGCGCCATCAGGGCCACGGTGGCTCCGGCCCCGGCGAAGACCCGTGCGGCCGCCGCGCCGATGCCGCGGCTCGCGCCGGTGATTGCCACGACCTTGCCTTGCATCTGGTTCATCCTTGCCTCCGTTGCTGCAGCTGTGATCTCTTGTTACCCGATCCGGGCCGGCCACGGAAAGCCTTGACCCCCGCAACGCTGCATCGGATGCTGCGACCGATAGTATTCGGGAAGGTAGATCATGCAGATCAGAACATTGGCAGGCAGCACCGCCCTCGCCGCGCTGGCCTTCGGCAGCGCCGGCTGGGCCGATGTGACGCCGGAAGAGGTTTGGCAGAACTGGCAGGACATGAGCGCCTCCTATGGGCAGAGCATGACCGCGTCGGCGCAGCGCACCGAGGGCGACCGGCTGACGGTCGAGGGCCTGAAGGTGGTGTTCAAGCAGGAGGGCTCCGAGGTCGAGGCGACCATCGACGAGGTGCGGTTCAACGGCAATGACGACGGCACGGTCGATGTCACCATGTCGGACAGCTACCCGGTCACCATGGTGATCGACGACATCCCGGCCGAGGGCGAGGTGGCGGGCGAGCCGACCCGGATCGGCATCACCGTGCGCCAGCCCGGGCTGAAGATGACCGCGGGCGGCGGCGGCGAGGAGACGAGCTATGTCTTCAGCATCCCGACGCTGGAGATCGGCGTGGACGAGGTCGACGGCGTCGACGCCGCGGCGATGGAACTGAAGGCCGACATCACCCTGACCGACACCCAGGGCAGCTATCTGGTGAAGGGGCTGGAGACCAAGACGCTGACCAGCGACTTCTCGGCCGCCACCGCCGAGATGGTGCTGAGGATGAAGGACGAGGAGAGCAGCGGCGTGATGAACATGCGCGCCAGCCTCACCGACCTGAAGGGCACCTCCGGCGGCACGCTGGTGCCGGGCGTCGACATGGCCGACATGGCGGCGGCGCTGAAGGCGGGCTTCTCCTCGAAGGCCGATTTCACCTATGGCCCGACCACGATGGAATTCGATTTCACCGATGGCGCCGACAGCGCCAAGGGGTCGGCCAGCACGGCGAGCGGCCGGTTCAACGTGGCGATGGACGACCGGACGCTGGCCTATGGCGGCGCGGCCAACAGCGTCAACATGACGATGAGCGGGACGCAGATCCCCTTCCCGCAGCTGACGGTGAACTATGCCGAGGCCGCCTTCGACCTGCTGATGCCGATCGCCAAGGCCGAGGCGCCGCAGGACTTCCGCCTGCTGACCAAGCTGGTCGACCTGAAGATCTCGGAGGAGATCTGGGCGATGTTCGACCCGACCAAGCAGCTGCCGCGCGACCCGGCGACGCTGGTGATCGACGCCTCGGGCAAGGCGCAGCTGGATGTGGACGTGCTCGATCCGGCTGCGCAGGCGGCGATGGAGACAGCGCCTCCCGGCGAGATCCACGCGCTGGACGTGAACGCGCTGCGGCTGAGCGCGGCCGGGGCCGAGCTGACCGGGACCGGCGGCTTCACCTTCGACAACAGCGACAAGACCACCTTCCCCGGCATGCCGCTGCCGACCGGCAAGATGGAGCTGAAGCTGGTGGGCGGCAACGGTCTGTTGGACAAGCTGGTGGCCATGGGGCTGATCCCGCAGGATCAGGCGATGGGCGCGCGGATGATGCTGGGCATGTTCGCCCGCACCGTCGAGGGTCAGGAGGACACGCTGACCTCGGACCTCGAGTTCAAGGACAAGGGCTTCTACGCCAACGGCCAGCGGCTGCAGTAAGCCGCCCGCCCTGCAAGGACAGCGACGGCCCCGGATTCGGGGCCGTCGGCATTTCCGGGGCCCGGAGGTGGGGCGGTTTTTTGGCGGCGGCCCGTCCCGCCGCTTGTGCCGCCCTGCCCCACGGCTTACCTCGGGAACGGACCAGAAGGAGACCTGCATGACCCGCTCGCTCGAAGGGCTGACCGAAGCCCTGCTTGACGCCGCACGCCGCGCGGGGGCCGAGGCCGCCGATGCGCTGGCGGTGCAGGGCACCTCGCTGTCGATCGACATCCGCGTCGGCCAGCTGGAGCAGGCCGAGCGGTCGGAGGGCATCGAGCTGGGGCTGCGGGTGCTGATGGGCGGGCGGCAGGCCTGCGTCTCGGTGTCGGACACTTCCGATGCGACGATCACCGCGGTGGCCGAGCGCGCCGTGGCGATGGCCCGCGAGGCGCCGAACGATCCGCATGTCGGCCTCGCCGATCCGGAGCAGCTGGCGCGCGGCTGGGATCTGGCGGGGCTGGAGCTGATCGACCCCTCCGACGAGCCCGCCGCGGCCGAGCTGGAGCAGGACGCCCGTCGCGCCGAGGCGGCGGCGCTGGCCCATGCCGGGATCTTCCAGGTCGAGGCCAGCGGCAGCTACAACCGGCGGCAGATGCATCTGATGGCCTCGAACGGCTTTTCCGGCGGCTATGCCCGCACGTCGCGTTCGGTGTCGGCGGTGGCCTTCACCGGGTCGGGCACGCAGATGGAGCGCGACTGGGCCGGCGAGAGCCGGATCTTCGCCGCCGACCTGCCGACGCCCGAATGGGTCGGATCCTTGGCCGGCGAGCGGGCGCTGGAGCGGGCGGGCGGGCGCAAGCCGAAGACCGGCAGCTATCCGGTGATCTATGACGAGCGGATCTCCTCATCGCTCATTGGACATCTGCTGTCGGCGGTGAACGGCGCCAGCATCGCCCGCGGCGGGTCCTGGCTGCGCGACGCGCTGGGGCGGCAGGTGCTGCCCGAGGCGCTGTCGCTGATCGAGGACCCGCTGCGGCCGCGCGTCTCGGGCTCTCGGCCCTTCGACGCCGAGGGGCTGGCCACCGGCCGCCGCGCCATCGTCGAGAACGGCATCCTCACCGGCTGGACGCTGGACCTCGCCACCGGGCGCAAGCTCGGCATGCCGAGCACCGCCAGCGCCTCGCGCGGGACCTCCTCGCCGCCCTCGCCCTCGGTGTCGAACACCGAGCTGACGCCGGGCGCCGTGACCCGCGCCGACCTGATCGCGCAGATGGGCACGGGGCTTCTGGTGACCTCGATGATCGGCTCGTCGATCAACGGGACGACGGGGGACTATTCGCGCGGGGCCAGCGGCTTCTGGGTCGAGAACGGCGAGATCGCCTATCCGGTGAACGAATGCACCATCGCCGGCAACCTGCGCGACATGCTGCTGCGGATCATCCCGGCGAACGATGCGAGGCAGCACCTGTCGTCGCGGGTGCCGAGCCTTCTGGTGGAAGGGATGACCCTTGCCGGAGCATGACCTCGCGCTTCTGACCGACGCCGCGCTGGCGGCGGGCAAGATCGCGATGCGGTTCTGGAAGAAGAGCCCGCAGGTCTGGGACAAGGACGCCAATGCCGGCCCGGTGACCGAGGCCGATCTGGCGGTGAACGACATGCTGGCGGCGCGGCTCAGGGCGGCGCGGCCGGACTACGGCTGGCTGTCGGAGGAAAGCGCCGATACCACCGACCGGCAGGCGGCGCGGCGCTGCTTCATCATCGATCCGATCGACGGCACGCGCTCCTTCATCGCGGGCGAGGATACCTTCGCCCATTCGCTCGCCGTGGCCGAGGAGGGCCGGGTGATCGCCGCGGCGGTCTATCTGCCGGCGCTGGACCGGCTTTACACCGCCGCCAGCACCTGCCCCGCGCTGCGCGACGGCCAGCCGATCCGCGCCAGCACCTGCCCCGCGGCGGAGGGGGCGACGCTGCTGACGACGCAACACATGCTGGGGGCCGATTACTGGCCGGGCGGAGTGCCTCAGGTGAAGCGCAGCTTCCGCGCCTCCTTGGCCTTCCGGCTCTGCCTCGTGGCAGAGGGGCGGCATGACGGGATGGTGACGCTGCGCGACGCCTGGGAATGGGACATCGCCGCGGGCGCGCTGATCGTGCAGCAGGCCGGGGCGCTGGCCACCGACCGCTTCGGCAAGCCGCTGCGCTTCAACGCCGAGCGCCCGCTGGCCCCCGGCGTGCTGGCCGCCGGGGCGGCGCTGCATGCCGACCTCCTGGGCCGGCTGACCGGCTGAGGCTCAGGCCTTTGCCGGGCGCGCGCGCAGCTCGACGCGGCGCTGGCGCAGCCGGACCGGCTCCACCGGCTTCGGCCCCTCCTTCGAGAAGCTCTGGCGCAGCGCCTCGTCCAGCGTGCGCACCGCGAAGTCGGCGCCGATCTCCAAGGCCTCGTCCAGCTTGGAATCGGCGACCTGGGCGGGCTTCACCGTCATGTCGCCGTCCTCGTCCTTCGACGGCATGTTCCAGATCACCACGCCGACGCGCAGATGCGGCGCCGCGCGCTTGATCCGGCGGATGTGCAGCAGCGAGGCGCGCATCGGCGAGGGATCGACGAAGCTCAGCACCACGCAATCCACCCCGGTGATCGCCACCTCGCGGAAGCGGTTCAGCCCGAGATCGGTATGCGCCAGCTCCTCCGCCGTCGCGCCCTCGGCCCGCATGATCTGCGCCAGCATCGCCGCCGACACGTCGTCGAGCGAGTTCTTGCCGCCGACGCAGAGCACCGAATGGCCGTCGCCGTCCTGCACGGCGTTCTCGACCAGCTCCGGCGCATCCTCGCCCTCCGGCTTCGGGCCGATGCTGGCGATCTCGCGTTCCTCCTCGACCACCTCGGCCAGGTCGATGACGATCTCCTGCGCGGTGGTGGCGACGCGCTCCTGCTGCTCGACCGTCAGCACGCCGCGGCGCTGGTCGTTCTGGGCTATGAGCAGCGCCGGGATGCCGATGTCGCGGTAGTATTCGCCCAGCGTCATCGTCTCCAGCGCCTCTTCGGCGCGCGAAGTGGCCTCGATGGCGTCGCCGGCCAGCAGGCGCTGGTAGAGCCGGGCATGCGGCTCCAGCACCGGCTCGTCGCCGAACAGCGTGTCGAAGACCTCGAACTGCGGGATGTGGCGGCCGAGCACGACGAGGCAGACGGTGAGCGGGGTGGACATGACGAGGCCGAGCGGGCCCCAGAGCCAGGTCCAGAAGATCGCCGAAATGATGATCGCCAGCGGGCTGACCCCGGTGCGCGAGCCGTAGAGCCAGGGCTCGATGGCGTTGCTGGTGATGGTCTCCACCACGCCGAACAGGATGATGGTCCAGAGCACCATCGACCAGTCGGGCGAGGAGGCGAAGGCCAGGAGGATCGGGAAGGCCGCCGACAGCACCGAGCCGATATAGGGGATGAAGCGCAGCACCAGCGTCAGGAGGCCCCAGAGCAGCGCGTTGGGCACGCCGATGAACCAGAGCCCGACGCCGATCGGCACGGCGTAGATGATGTTCACCAGAAGCTGCACCAGCAGGTATTGCGTGACCCGCCGCCCGGCGTCCTGCAGCACCTGCGTCGTGCGGTGCAAGTCGTTCGAGCCGACCAGCTTGATGAAGCGGTCGCGCAGTTCGGCCCGCTCCAGCAGCATGAAGACCACCACGACCACGACGAGGCCGGTGGTGGCGATGGGGCCGATCAGCGGCAGGACGATGTCCTGCATCATCTGCAGCGTGCTCTGGTCCTGCACGACTTCGACCAGCACCGGGTCCGGCCGTTCCGGCGCCGCTCCGGCGACCGGCGGCTCCTCCTCGTCCTCGACCCGGGCGGCGATCTGGTTGTTGATCGACTCGACCATGTTGGAGACGCGGCCGATGACCCCATCGCTGCCGCTGCCCGCCTCGACCAAGGACTCGACCTTGGTGACGATGTTGGCCTGGAAGCGCGGCAGGTTGCTGGTCAGCGTGCTGAGCTGCCAGATCACGATCAGGATGAACATGCCGATGGCGACGAAGGCGGCGGTCACCACGATCAGCACGGCGGGCAGGTTGGGCAGGCCGATGCGGCGCAGCCGGGTGGCCAGCGGCGACAGGGCGAAGGTGATGAGCATGGCGATGGCCAGCGGCAGCACCACGTTCTGCGCGAAATAGATGATCGCCACCACGGCGGCGATGGTGGCGAGCGTCGGCAGGTTGATCCGCCGCGCCTGCATCGGCGAGCCGGTGATCATCCCCGGCTCCGCCTGCGGCATGCTGCGGCGCTTGTCCCTCGTTGCTGCGTCGATATCCGGCATTGCTGTCCCCAACCCTGTGCTCCGCCGGCGTGCCGGACCGTCAGACGGGGCCGGGCAAGGCGCCCGCCGTCAGCAGGGACAAACGCCGCGGGAGCCCGGGGCGGTTCCCTGCCCCGCGAAATCCTTCTTGCCGGATGCAGGAATACCGCGGCGCGGCCGATTCAGCCGCGGCCGCGCGCCTCGAAGCGCGGCAGCATGGCCGAGAAATCGCGGCCCTTGCCGTCTTCGCCCTCGACGAACTGCCGGTAGAGCTGCGCCGCCAGTTGACCCATCGGTGTGTCGGCATCTGCGGCCTCGGCGGCCTGCTGGCTGAGCCGCAGGTCCTTCAGCATCAGTTCCGCCGCGAAGCCGGGCTTGTAGCCGTTGTCGGCGGGAGAAGTCGGCCCCACCCCCGGCGCCGGGCAATAGGCGTTCATCGTCCAGCTGTAGCCGGAGGAGGTGGAGACGACGTCGAACATCTTCTGCCGGTCGAGCCCCAGCTTGTCGGCCAGCGCGAAGGCCTCGCAGGTGGCGATCATCGTGACCCCGAGGATCATGTTGTTGCAGATCTTCGCCGCCTGCCCTGCGCCGGAGGCGCCGCAATGCACGGCCTTCTGGCCCATGATGTCGAAGAGCGGCTTCACCGTGGCGAAGGCCGCGTCGCTGCCGCCGACCATGAAGGTCAGCGTTCCCGCCGCTGCACCGCCGATGCCGCCCGAAACCGGAGCGTCGAGCGCGCCCAGCCCCGCGGCCTCGGCCTGATCAGCCACGGCGCGGGCGCTTTCGACATCGACGGTGGAGCAGTCGCAGAACACGGCGCCCGGCTGCATCGCCGGGATCACCTCGGCGGCGACGCTGCGCAGGATGGCGCCGTTGGGCAGCATGGTCAGCACCACCTCGGCCCCCGCTGCCGCCTCGGCGGCGCTGGCGGCCTGCGCCACGCCCTCGGGCATCGGCGCCGCGGTGTCGTAGCCGGTGACGCCATGGCCCGCGGCGACAAGGTTGCGGGCCATCGGGCCGCCCATGTTGCCAAGGCCGATGAATGCGATCTTCATTTACTGCTCCTCCTCGAACGTCAGTCTGTCCTCGCCCAGAGGGGCGAGCAAATGGTCGACCAGCCCTTGCGGCAACGCCGCCGCATCGGCGTGTTTCCAGCGCGGGCTGCGGTCCTTGTCGATGATCGCGGCGCGGACGCCCTCCAGCAGATCGGCCTCGCCCTGCGCGCGGAAGGTGAAGCGGAACTCCATCTCCAGCGCCTCGCGCAAGGAGGGATCGGGGCCGAGGCGGCGCAGGATCTCCAGCGTGGCGGCGATGGCGAGCGGGGAGCCGCGTTCGAGCGTCTTCAGGGTATCGGCGGCGAAGGGGGTGTCGCCGGCCTTCAGGCTTTGCAGGATTGCCGGCAGGTCAGGACTGGCGAAATGCCGGTCGATCTCGGGCCTCAGCGCGGGAAGGGTTGCGGGCGGCGGCTCGGCGACGGGGAGGGTCAGCGCGCCGCTGCACAGGGTCTCGACCAGCGCGGGCCAGTCGGCCTCGGGCAGGTAATGGTCGGCGAAGCCCGCGAAGATCGCGTCGCCCGGCCCCATCCGCCGCCCCGTCGTGCCGAGATAGGCGCCGAGCCGCCCCGGCGCCCGCGCCAGCAGACGGGTGCCGCCCACGTCGGGCACGAGGCCGATGGCGCATTCCGGCATCGCCATCTGCGTCGTCCCGCCGACGATGCGGTGGCTGGCGTGGCAGCCGAGGCCGACGCCGCCGCCCATGCAGAAACCGTGCATCAGGCTGACCACCGGCTTGGGATAGGCGGCGATCCGGGCGTTCATCCGGTATTCCTGCCGCCAGAAGGCGCGACCGAAGCCGAAGTTGCCTTGCACCCCCTCGGCATGGATCTGCGCCACGTCGCCCCCGGCGCAGAAGGCGCGCGGGCCCGCGGCGTCGATCAGCACCAGCGCCACCGCCGGATCGTCCTGCCAGCCCATCAGCGCCCGCTCGATGGCGAGGCTCATCGCCGGGCTCAGCGCGTTCAGCGCCTCGGGGCGGGTGAGGGTGATGCGCCCGGCGCGGCCCTCGATGCGCAGATCGACGCTCATGCGACCAGCCCCCGGGCGATGATGACGCGCATGATCTCGTTGGTGCCCTCGAGGATCTGGTGCACGCGCAGGTCGCGGACGATCTTCTCGATCCCGTAGTCGGCGAGATAGCCGTAGCCGCCATGCAGTTGCAGGCACTGGTTGGCGACCTCGAAGGCGGTGTCGGTGACCTGCAGCTTGGCCATGGCGCAGAACTTGGTGGCGTCGGGCGCGGCCTGATCCAGCTTCCACGCCGCCTGATGCAGGAAGATGCGGGCGGCCTGCAGCCGGGTCTCCATCTCGGCCAGCCGGAACTGCAGCGCCTGGAAGGCGTCGAGCCTTTGCCCGAAGGCGCGGCGCTCGGCCATGTAGGCCAGCGTCGCGTCGAAGGCCGCCTGCGCCCCGCCCAGCGCGGTCGCGGCGATGTTCAGCCGGCCGCCGTCGAGCCCGGCCATGGCATAGGCAAAGCCGCGCCCCTCTTCGCCGATGAGGTGGGCGGCGGGCACGGCGCAGTCGTCGAACTGGACCTGCCGGGTTTCCTGCGCGCGCCAGCCCATCTTGTCTTCCAGCCCGCCGAAGCTGAGGCCTGCGGCCCCCGCCGGCACCAGCAGCGCCGAGATGCCCTTCGGCCCCTCGCCGCCGGTGCGGGCCATCACCAGATAAAGATCGGAATAGCCGCCGCCCGAGATGAAGGCCTTGGTTCCGCTGATCCGGTAGCCGTCGCCCACGCGCGCGGCCTTCGTGCGCAGCGCGGCGGCGTCGGAGCCCGCGCCGGGTTCCGTCAGGCAGTAGGAGGCCACCACCTCCATCGCGCAGAGCCGGGGCAGCCACTCGGCCTTCATCGCCTCGGAGCCGTAGCGGTCGATCATCCCGGCGCACATGTTGTGGATCGAGAGGAAGGCCGCGACCGAAGGGCAGGCCATGGCCAGCGCCTCGAAGACGAGCGTTGCGTCGAGACGGCCGAGGCCGGAGCCGCCGAACCGGTCGGAGACATAGATGCCGCCGAGGCCCAGCGCCGCTGCCTTGGGCCAGAGCGCCTTCGGAATGGTGCCCGCCTTTTCCCAGTCGCGGGCGAAGGGCGCGATCTCGGCAGCGCCGAAGTCGCGCGCCATGTCGGTGATCGCCTGCTGTTCCTCGGTCAGCGAAAACTCCATGTTCCCTCCCCGTCACATGGCGGGGCCCTGCGCGGCCCCGTGGCGCCCATGCTTCCCCGCTTGGCGCGGGGGATGCAAGGGGAAGCGCTGCGGCCTTGCGGCGCCGCGCCGCAGCGACGGGGATATGGCCGGGAAGAAATAACGCTTGCCGGAATGGTCGAGCACCGGGTTATATCCATCCGGACATAACGCAACCCGGAGCTTCCATGTCGCCGCATCCCCGCTTCACCCGGGCGCTCGCCCTTGCCGCGACGCTTGCCCTGCCCGCCACGGCTCAGGCCGAGGAGATCACGGTCTTCGCCGCCGCCAGCCTGAAGACCGCGCTTGACGAGATCGCGGCGGGCTGGAGCGCCGAGACCGGACATAGCGCGGTGATCTCCTATGGCTCGAGCGGCACGCTGGCCAAGCAGATCCAGTCGGGCGCGCCGGCCGATCTGTTTCTCTCGGCGGCGACGAACTGGATGGATGTGCTGGAGGAAGACGCGCTGATCGACCCGGCGAGCCGCGCCGACATCCTCGGCAACAGGCTGGTGCTGGTGGCGCATGGCGCGTCGGCGCCGGTGGAGATCGGCGCGGGCTTCGATCTGGCGGAAAGGCTGGGCGAGGGCAAGCTGGCGATGGGGCTTCTGGACAGCGTGCCCGCCGGGCAATACGGCAAGGAAGCCCTGACCTCGCTGGGCATCTGGGAGGCGGTGGAGCCGAAGGTGGCGCAGGTCGAGAACGTGCGGGCGGCGCTGGCGCTGGTCGCCTCGGGCGAGGCGCCCTATGGCATCGTCTATGCCTCGGATGCGGTGGCGGGGGATGCGGCGGGGGACGATGTGACCGTGGTCGGCGCCTTCCCGGAAGACAGCCACAAGCCGATCGTCTACCCTGCCGCCGTCACGGCCACGGCGAAGCCCGAGGCGAAGGCGTTTCTCGAGGTGCTGGGCACGGAGGCGGCGGATGCGGTCTTTGCGGCGCAGGGCTTCACCGTGCCGAAGTAAGGACCGCATGCCGGACTGGCTGACGAGCGATGAATGGCGGGCAGTGAACCTTTCGCTGCTCGTCTCCTTCTGGGCCTCGGTGCTCAGCCTGCCCTGCGGCATCGCGGCAGCCTATGTGCTGGCGCGCTTCGACTTCTGGGGCAAGCAGCTCCTGAACGGCATCGTGCACCTTCCGCTGATCCTGCCGCCGGTGGTGACGGGCTATCTGCTCCTGCTGACCTTCGGGCGCAGGGGGCCGGTGGGGGCGTTTCTGGAGCAGAGCTTCGGCCTCGTCTTCGCCTTCCGCTGGACCGGGGCGGCGCTGGCGGCGGCGGTGATGGCCTTTCCGCTGATGGTGCGGGCGATCCGGCTGGCGATCGAGGCGGTGGACCCGAAGCTGGAGCAGGCGGCGGGCACGCTGGGGGCCTCGCGGCCCTGGGTCTTCCTGACGGTGACGCTGCCCCTGATCCTGCCGGGGGTGATCGCCGGCTTCATCCTCGCCTTCGCCAAGGCGATGGGCGAGTTCGGTGCGACCATCACCTTCGTCGCCTCGATCCCCGGCCAGACCCAGACCCTGCCCTCGGCGATCTACGCCTTCCTGCAGGTGCCGGGGGGCGATGCGCAGGCGATGCGGCTGGTGCTGATCTCCATCGCCATCGCCATGCTGGCGCTTCTCCTGTCGGAATGGCTGGGCCGCCGCGTCGCCCGCCGGATCGCCGGCACATGACGCTCGCCGTTTCCCTGCGCCACGGCTTCGCCGGTTTCACGCTGGACGTGGAGTTCGCCGCCCCTGCCGGGCTGACGGCGCTGTTCGGGCATTCCGGCTCGGGCAAGACCACCGTCATCAACGCGGTGGCGGGGCTGCTGGCGCCCGATGCCGGGCGGATCGCGGTGGACGATCTGGTGCTCCTGGACCGGGCGCGGCGCATCGCCCTGCCGCCGCATCGCCGCAGGCTGGGCTATGTGTTTCAGGATGCGCGGCTGTTCCCGCATCTGACGGTGCGGCAGAACCTGCTCTACGGGCGCTGGTTCGCGCCGCGCGGGCCGGGGGCGGCGCTGGCCGATGTGGTCGAGATGCTGGGGATCGGCGCGCTGTTGCAGCGGCGCCCGGGCGGGCTGTCGGGGGGCGAGAAACAGCGGGTGGCCATCGGGCGGGCTCTGCTGTCGAAGCCGCGGCTTCTGTTGATGGACGAGCCGCTCGCCGCGCTGGACGAGGAGCGCAAGGCCGAGATCCTGCCCTATCTCGAACGGCTGCGCGACGAGACTTCGGTGCCGATCCTCTATGTCAGCCATTCGGTCGCCGAGGTGGCGCGGCTGGCGACGACGCTGGTGGTCATGGAAGCCGGGCGGGTGCAGCGCATCGGCCCGGCGCGCGAGGTGCTCTCCGATCCGGGGGCGGTGCCCGCGCTCGGCCCGCGCGAGGCGGGGTCGGTGCTGCGGGCGCGGCTGGTCGGGCAGGATGCCGACGGGCTGACCCGGCTGGAGACCTCGGCGGGGATGCTTCTGCTGCCGAAGGTCGATCTGCCGCTCGGCGCGGAGCTGAGGGTGCGGATCGCGGCGCAGGATGTGATCGTGGCGCGGCAGCGGCCCGAGGGGATCTCGGCGCTGAACATCCTGCCGGCGGAGGTGGTGGCGCTGCATCTGGGTTCCGGGCCGGGGGCGGTGGTGCAGCTGCGCGCGGGGGGCGAGCTGATCCTCGCCCGGCTGACCCGCCGCTCGGCCGAGGCGCTGGCGCTGGCGCCGGGGCTGCCGGTCTTCGCCGTGCTGAAATCGGTCGCCGTGGCGCAGAGCGATGTCGGCGGCGCGATCACCGGGCCGGAGTTGCTGCTGCACAGCTAACAGTCGCTGTGCGCCGGCGCCGGTTGCCAGAAGGCGGCGCCTGCCCCACCCTTCTCCGTGACGCGGCCCCCTGCCGCGGGACAGCAGAGATCGGGAGAGACCATGGCCACCAGTGACGCCCCGCTCGAAATCGGTCGGCTTGCGCTGACCGTCAACGACATCGGCGCCGTGTCGGCGTTCTACCAGCGCGTGCTGGGCCTGCAGCTTCTGTCGGGCGATGGCGAAACAGCGCTCCTCGGCGCCGGGGAGCGGCCGCTGATCGAGCTGCGCGCCGATCCGGCGGCGCGCCGCCGCGGGCCGCGCGAGGCGGGGCTGTTCCACACCGCCTTCCTGCTGCCCCACCGCCGCGATCTGGGGGTCTGGCTGCAGATGGCCTCCGAGACGCGGGTGCCGGTGGCGGGGGCTTCGGATCACGGGGTGAGCGAGGCGATCTATCTCAGCGACCCCGAGGGCAACGGGATCGAGATCTACACCGACCGCCCGCGCGACAGCTGGCGGCGCGAGGGCGATGGGGTGGCGATGGTCACCGATCCGCTGGATTTCGACAGCCTCCTCCGCGCGGCGGAGGCGCCGTGGCGCGGGGCGCCCGAGGGCACGGTGATCGGCCATGTGCATCTGCAGGTCGGCGCCATTCCCGAGGCGGAGGCCTTCTATGCCGGGCGCTTGGGGCTGACGCTGACCGCGCGCTATCAGGGCGGCAGCTTCTTTGCCTCGGGCGGCTATCATCACCATCTGGCGGCGAACATCTGGAACAGCCGGGGCGCCGGGCCGCGCAGCTACCCCTCGACCGGGTTGGCCGAATTGGAACTCCGCGCCGATCCCGCGACTTGTGCCGCCATCACCGCCCGGACCGGCGCGACGCACTTTGCCGATCCCTGGGGCACCGAGATCACCCTGACCGAGAAGGAAGCCTGACATGCTGGTGGACGGAAAATGGACGGACGACTGGCAGCCGGTGCAGGTGAAGGACGAGAAGGGCGGCTTCGTGCGCCAGACCTCGAGCTTCCGCCACTGGATCACCCCGGACGGCGCCGCGGGACCGACCGGCGAGGCCGGCTTTCCCGCCGAGGCGGGGCGCTATCATCTCTATGTCGCGCTGATCTGTCCCTGGGCCTCGCGCACGCTGGTGGCGCGCAAGCTGAAGGGGCTGGAGGAGGCGATCTCGGTCTCGGTGCTGGAGCCGGTGATGACGGCGCAGGGCTGGCGCTTCGGCGACTATCCGGGCGCGGACCGAGATACGCTGAACGGCGCCACCTATCTGCACGAGCTCTACAGCAGCGCCGATCCGGGCTACACCGGGCGCGCAACGGTGCCGGTGCTCTGGGACAAGGAGCGGCGGACCATCGTGAACAACGAAAGCGCCGACATCCTGCGGATGCTGAACAGCGGTTTCGGCGCTATGGCCAGCGGGCCCGACCTCTATCCGCAGGAGCTGCGGGCCGAGATCGACGCGCTGAACGACGACATCTACCCGCATCTGAACAACGGCGTCTATCGCGCCGGCTTCGCCACCACGCAGGAGGCCTATGACGAGCCGGTGCTGGAGGTCTTCGCCGCGCTCGACCGGCTGGAGCAGCGGCTGTCGGACGGCCGCACCTATCTGCATGGCGACCGCTTCACCGAGACCGACATCCGCGCCTTCGTCACGCTGGTGCGCTTCGACATCGCCTATCACGGCGCCTTCAAGTGCAACCTGCGCCGACTGGCCGACTATCCGCAGCTGAGCGGCTATCTGCAGCGGGTGCTGGCGCTGCCGGGGGTGCGCGAGACGGTGAACCTCGACCACATCAAGCAGGGCTACTGGTCGATCAAGGCGGTGAACCCGAACGGGATCGTGCCCGCCGGGCCGGTGCTGGACTGGGCCTGACGTTGCGGGCCTGACTCAGGCCCGCCGCGCCCGGTGCAGCATCGAGCCTGTGTAGATCACCAGCGCCAGCCAGATCATCGGGAAGGCGATCATCTGCGCTCGCTGGAACGGCTCGCCGAACAGGAAGACCGCGCTGAGGAAGATCATCGTCGGCGCGATATACTGCAGGATGCCGATGGTCGACAGCTTCAACAGCTTCGCGCCATTTGCATAGAGGATCAGCGGCACCGCCGTGACGAGGCCGCAGCCGAACAGCAGCACGGTGTCCATGGGCACCCCGACGAGGAAATGGCTCTGCCCGGTGGCGACGAGCCAGCCGATATAGCCCAGCGCCGGCGGCAGCAGCAGCAGCACCTCCAGAAGGAAGCCTTGGTTCGGGCCGATCGGCAGCGACTTCTTCAGATAGGCATAGGCGCCCCAGGTCAGGGTCAGCGCCAGCGCCACCCAAGGCAGCCGCCCGGCCTCCCAGGTCAGCACGGCGACGGCGGCGGCGGCGAGGACCAGCGCCAGCTTCTGCGTCGGATAGAGCCGCTCGCCCAGCAGCAGCGCGCCCAGCAGCACCGAGAACAGCGGGTTGATGTAATAGCCCAGCGCCGCATCCAGCGCATGGCCCGAGCCGATGGCCCAGACATAGATGCCCCAGTTCACCGAGATCAGCGCCGCGGTCACCGCCGCCATGCCCAGCATCCGCGGGGTGCGCAGCGCGACCTTGAGGTCATTGGTGCGGCCCAGCGCCCAGAGCAGCCCGCCGGCGACCGGCACCGACCAGAGCACCCGGTGGGCGATCACCTCGGCCGGCGAGATATGCGCCAGCGCCTTCATGTAGATCGGCAGGAAGCCCCAGAGCCCGTAGGCTCCCAGCGCGAAGAACAGGCCGCGCAGGCTGTCCTCGTTCTTCACCAACTGCACATCCGCCATGGGTCAGCCCTCCGTCAGAGGCCGAAGGGCTAACCGATCTTCCGGGGAAGGACCAATGCCAAGTTGTGACGGTCACAATCAGGGGTGGTGATGGCAGGGGCGGTGATGGAGTCGGCGCGGAGGGCGCCGGTTCCGGTCAGCGGTTCAGCGCGGACCGCAGCGCCGCCAGATCCTCGCGCATCACCGCGTGGCCGGCGCCGGGATAGACCTGCATCCCGACCTCCGCCCCGGCGCGGCGCAGCGCTTCGGCGCTCTCCTCGACCCGTTGCAAGGGGATATGCGGGTCGCGCTGGTGCACCGACAGCCAGACCTTGCCGCTTGCCGCAGGATAGTCGAAGCGCTTGGGACCGTGACCATAAAGCCCCGGCTGCGGCCCGCCCTCGGCGTCGGCCGTGCCGACCAGCGCCCCGGAGAAGCCGAAGGCACCGGCCAGCCCCGCGCCTTCGCGGGCAAAGGCCTCCAGCGCGAGGCAGGCGCCCTGGCTGAAACCGGCGAGCCAGATCCGGTCGCGCGCCAGCCCCTCGGCCTCGAAGGCTGCCACGGCGTCGCGCACGGCGGCAAGGCCGCGCGCCACATGCGGCTCCATCTCGGCCGAGGGGGCGAGGAAGCTGGTCGGCCACCAGCTGCGCCCCGGCGCCTCCGGCGCGAGGCCCGCCACATCGGGCAGGCCCAGCACGTCGAGCAGGCTCAGGATGTCCTCCGCCCCCGCCCCGCGGCCATGCAGCAGCACGAGGCCCGCCGAGGCGCGCCCCGCCGGCGCCCCGGCCCGCTTCATGCCCGCACCTTCAGCGGCGGCAGCACCCGGGTGATGCGGTCGCGCATCGCCTCGTATTTCTCCGGCAGCTTCAGCGACTGGCCGAGCTGGTCCGGCGCCTCGTCCACCGCGAAACCGGGCGGATCGGTGGCGATCTCGAACAGCACGCCGCCGGGCTCGCGGAAGTAGATCGCATTGAAATACTGCCGGTCGATCACCTCGGTGGTGCGGTGCCCCGCGGTGGCCAGCCGGTCGATCCAGCCGCGCTGCTCGTCATCGTCGCGCGCCCGGAAGGCGACGTGGTGGATGGTCCCCGCCCCCGGCCGGGCGATGGCCGCCTTGTCGGAGCGGATCAGGTCGACGATATTGCCGCGCTCCTCGCCCGGGGCCTGCAGCCGCAGGCGCTCGACGCCGCAGACCGTCTCGCTGCCGGCGTCCTCGTAGCCGAAGACCGAGGTCAGCAGCTTCGCCGTCGGCGCCGGGTCGCGCAGCCAGAGCGTGACCGAGTGGAAGCCGTCGAGCCCGGTTCCCGGGCGCGCGGTCTCCACCAGTTCCACCGGCGCGCCGTCGGGATCGCGCAGGATGATCACCCGCGCGCCGAAGCGCTGGAACGGGCCGGCGAAATCGATCGCCTGCAGCGCCAGATCCTCCATCACCGCATCGAAGCGGCCGGCAGGCACGGCATAGGCATAGGCGCTAGCCATGCCCGGACCGGCGCGGCCGGGACCGGCGTCAACGAAGGGGAAGAAGGTCAGGATCGTGCCGGGCGACCCGGTCGCGTCGCCGTAGTAGAGGTGGTAGGTGCCGGGATCGTCGAAGTTGACGGTCTTCTTCACCAGCCGCTGCTGCATCGGGCCGGTGTAGAAATCGACGTTCTGCTGCGCCGGGCCGGAGATCGCGGTGACATGATGGATGCCGGGGATCGTGGTCATGGAGTCCTCCTTTTGCCGCGCCGAGCATGGCGGGCGGTTGCAGCCAAGATAGCGCAGATCACCCAGCGCAGAAGGCCGATGGAGTCACGGGAGTTGTGCGTATTTGCGCAGATCGTTCTGGAACCCGGTGTTTCGGCGCGGCTCAGGAGAGGGTGCGGCGGCCCCGGCCGCAAAAAGAGAGGACGGCCAGATGGACCGTCCCCTGAACTTTCTGAAATGGTAACTGCAGAAATGGTCGGCGAAAATAGACAGGTCTTTCAATCATTCTCATTAGGAAGAGCCACTTTCGGGGGTCGGTCAACCTTTTAGGAGTCCGGAACAGCGTTAACGAAGAATTAATGGCTTGCGCCGCAACCCATCAGATTCACCCCAAATTCATCTACAATCGAGACGTGCATCCGAGCCGGTTTCCTGACCACGGAAAGGCGGATCACCGCCGATTTGTTCAGACGAAGGTCCACGCCAGCCTCCTGATTCGGGTGGCTTGAGCCCTGCGATTCCCGGGTATTTCGTCGCATATGGAAACAATCGCGAGACCCGGCCGAAAAGCGCCCTGCCGCCGCGCCCGGTTTTCGGCGACTCCGCGCCGATCCCGTTCCAAGCCGCATCCGGGCCTCTCCGGCCCCGGGAAACTCCGGCCGCCCGGCGATTAGCCCCTTGCGCGCTTCGGCCCAACCGTTTAATGGCACCGTCGATGTGCCGATCAGATCGGCCGGCAGGCGGATGCGGCGCGGTTCAGCGCGGCGGAGGCAAACCGGCAGCTCGGGCAGGCCATCACCGCACGGGCCCGTCAGGTCACCCGCGCAAAGGTAGCCGCTGTAGCTCAGCTGGTAGAGCACGTCATTCGTAATGATGGGGTCGGGGGTTCGAGTCCCTTCAGCGGCACCACTACTCTCTCGAAATTGCTTGCGAAAAGACCGCCTTCCGGGCGATCTTCTTTCGTGCAGGACCTGCGGCCCCATCGTCCGATGGCTCTGCCCGGAAACTCCAGCACAAAATGGTCCGGTTCCGGCACAAAGCAAAGGGGGCGGCGCTCCGATGCGCGCCTGCCCTCTTCGCTCCCACTTCCCTGCGGAAGGACCGATCTGCAGACCCAACTGACCTAGGCGATCACCGCGCCCTCGGTCCGGTTCTCCTTCAGCAGCCGGGCGATCAGGCGGCTATCGCGCGCCGACGCGAGGAAGCTGTTCAGCGCAGCCGTCAGGCGCGGGTCGCGCGCCGCGGGCAGGCCTAGGGCCTGCTCTATGACCATGAAGCGCTCGGGCAGCAGGCGCAGGCCGGGGTGGCGGCGCTGGTCGGCCTCCAGCTGCTGGCGGATGCCGGCGGCGACCTCGAAACCTTCGCGCAGGAAGAAATCGACCACCTCCTGCGAGGTCTTCACCCGTTCCAGCGTGGCAGAGCCGATGCTGCGGCTGAGATGCAGGTCATAGGCGCTGCCCCGTCCGACGGCGATGCGGATGCCGGGGCGGTCGACCTGATCCAGCGTCCGGATCGGCGAGGCCTCGGGGACCAGATACCAGCCCTCGATCAGCAACCAGGGGTTGGTGAAGGCGACCGTCTCGGCGCGGGCCGGATCGACCGCGAAGAAGCCGAGATCGGCCTCGCCCCCGGAGATCAGCGCGACCGAGGCGGCGGCGTTCGGCACGGTCAGAAGCTCCAGCGGCAGGCCGCGGTCGGCGGCGAAGGCGCGGGCCAGATCGACCGACACGCCGGCGGGCGCGCCCTCCTCGCCCGGCCGGGTCAGGATGGCGTTGCCGGTGTTGATCACCACCCGCAGCGTGCCGGAGGGGGCGAAGAGCGCGTTCAGGCCGTCGCTGGTCATGCCGTCTCTCCCGCCTCGATGGTCTCCACGATCCGCGCCGTGAAGGCCCGGGTGCCCAGCGGCCCGCCCAGATCGCCGGTGCGCCATTCCGGCACCGCGATGACCCGGGACACCGCGTCTTCGATCAGCCCCGCCGCCGCCTCCAGCCGGGGGTCGGCACGGCGTTCGCCAAGCCAGCGCAGCAGCATGGCGGTCGAATTGATCAGCGAGGCCGGGTTCGCCCGGTCCTGCCCGGCGATCGAAGGGGCCGAGCCGTGCTGCGCCTGCGCCATGGCGTGATGCTCGCCCGCGTTCAGCGAGGCGGCAAGACCGATGCTGCCCGCGATCTCGGTCGCCTGATCCGAGAGGATGTCGCCGAACATGTTCGTGGTCACGATGGTGTCGAAGGCCGAGGCGTCGCGCACCAGCAAGGCCGCCATCGCATCGACCAGCACCTCCTCGACCGCGACCTCGGGATAGGCCTTGCCCACCTCGCGCGTGCAGGCGAGGAACAACCCGTCGCTGACGCGCAGCACATTGGCCTTGTGGACCACGGTCAGCCTGCCGCCGCGCTGGCGGGCGATGCGGAAGCCGGCTTCGGCAATCCGGGTGGAGCCCTTGCGCGTCACCTTGCGCATGGCGATGGCGACATCCTCGGTCGGCATGAACTCTCCGGTGCCGGCGAACATGGTGCGGTCGGCGTAGAAGCCTTCGGTGTTCTCGCGCACGATCACCAGATCGACCGGCACGCCGCAGCGCGCGGGGAAATCGGGATGCGATTTCGCCGGGCGGATATTGGCGAAGAGATCCAGATGCTTGCGCAGGAAGCCCGAGGGGTTGACGCCGCCCTCGGCGACCGGCGGATAATCGTTGTGCGACACCGGGCCGAGGATCACCCCGTCGGCGGCCCGCGCCTGCTCCAGCAGCGCCTCGGGAAAAGTGGTGCCGAGCTGCGCCAGCGGCGCCAGCCCGACCTCGGCGCGCGTCAGATCGAAGCGCAGGCCAAGCCGGCGCTGCACCGCATGAAGCACGTCCATCGTCGCGCCCACGATCTCGGGGCTGATGCCGTCGCCATCGAGGACCAGCAGGGAAACGGGGGCGGAAAGGTCGGCGGTCATGCGGTCGGTCCTTGGGTCATGGTGTCTTTCCTCCCTGAAATACCGGCGCCGCCTCCTCGCGGCGCCGTGGTCATTGCGGCAGGGCCACGCCGAGGCGGGCCGCTTCCTCTGCCAGCAGGCGCAGGTCCTCGCCATCGAGGCGGATGCCGTCGCGGCGACGGGTCTCGGTGGCGCGGGCCTCGATCTCGCCGGGCATCATGATCTCCTCCACCCCTGCTGCAAGCGGCTGGTCCTTGGCGCGGCGGATCAGCTCGGCCATGCGGTCCTCGTAGGCGCCGGGCTCGAGGAAGAGGCCGGGGCGGAAGGCCATGAAGACATGGCCCGCATCCTGCGGCGCGTCGAAATCGCTGTACTGGTTGCCGACCTCGCCGCCGAAGGCCGAGCCCGACATGACGCCCGCGACGATCTCCATCATCAGCGACAGCCCCGAACCCTTCGGCCCGGCCAAGGGCAGCACGACGCCCTCGTAGCCCTTCTGCGCGTCGGTGGTCGGATTGCCCTCGGCATCCAGCGCCCAGCCGAGCGGGATCGGCTCGCCCCGGGCGGCGGCGCGGCGGACCTTGCCGCGGGCCACCACCGAAAGCGCCATGTCCAGCACCACCGGCCGCTCGCCGGCCGGTGCGGCGAAGGCGAAGGGGCTGGTGCCGAGGAAGGGCGCGCGGCCGCCCCAGATCGGCATCGCCCGCGAGGCATTGGTGAAGACGAAGGCCGCCATGCCGGCGTCGGTCGCCTGCAGCAGGTAGTTCGCCGCCATGCCGAAATGGGTCGAGCGGCGGACGGCGCACATGCCCATGCCGTGCTCGCGCGCCATGTCGATCGCCTCGGCCATGGCGCGGGTCGCCGCGACGAAGCCGAGCGCGTCATCGGCATCGAGCCGCGCCGCCACCGACATCGGACGCTCCAGCACCATCTCGGGGCGCGGCTTCACGAGGCCGCGGCGCAGGCGCTCGAGATAGATCGGCACGCGCGACACGCCATGCGAGGCCACGCCGCGCAGGTCGGCCAGCACCAGACATTCGGCCACCCGGCGGGCATCGGTCTCCGGCACGTCATGGGCGGCAAACATCGCGGCAACGGCTTCGGTCAGCCCGGCCTCGGTGAAAGTTCTGCTCTGCCCCGGCACGAAATCCTCCTCTGTCCGCCCCGGCTTATATTCATTTATGCGCTCACAAATGCAATAGTGAAAACGGCGGGGCGCCATGCTAAACGGGGCTTTCCTTGCCGAAAGCCCCCCAGTTGTCCGCCTCGCCCACCTCCCGCAGCCGCATCGGCCCGCATCTTGCCGCGGATATCGCCGCGCATATCGTCTCCCAATCCCTGCCGGAGGGGGCGCATCTGCGCACCGCGGAGCTGGCGCGGCGATTCGCCGTGTCGCGCTGGCCGGTGGAGCAGGCGCTGAAGCAGCTGGCCGAGACGGGCCGGGTGCGCCACGAGCCGAACCGCGGCTTTTTCGTGCGCCATGTCGCCGAAGCCGCGCCGGAACGGCCGCGCGACCCGGTGCATGCCGCCTACCTTCAGCTCGCGACGCTTCTGACCGAGCGCACGATCGGGCCGCAGGTCACCGAGCAGGAGATCCGCGACAGGTTCACCCTGACCAAGCGCCAGACCTCCGACCTGATGGGCCGGCTGATCCGCGAGGGCATCGCCGAGAAGCGCGCGGGCTACGGCTGGAACATCAACACCGAGCTGACGGCGCCCGACGCGCTGGCCCATACCACGCAGATGCGGCTGATCCTCGAACCCGCGGCGCTGCGCCTGCCCGGCTATCGTCTGCCGCCCGACGACATCGCGCGGCTGCGCCGGGTGGAGCATGACCTGCTCGACGGCACGATCGACCGCGCCCCGCCGGATGCGCTCTATCTGCGCGGCGCGCAGTTCCACGAGACGGTGATGACCGGCGCGGGCAATCCCTTCATGCTGCAGGCGCTGATGCGGGTGAACCGGGTGCGGCGCCTGCTGACCTACCGCGCGATGGACGACCGCGAGCGCTACTACCGCCAGTCGCGCGAGCATCTGCGCATCCTCGACCTGATCGAGGCGGGCGACCTTGCCGGCGCCGCCGACCAGATGGAGGCGCATCTGCGCCAGGTGCGCCACAGCCTCTCGGCGCTCGGCTTCATCGCGCCGCAGGCGTGACCTAGCGCGGCGGCTTGCCCGCGGATTTCACGCCCATGTAGCGCGCGACCAGCGGCGCGCCGGTGATGACGATGACGATCCGCGTCAGGTGGTGCAGCACCACGAAGCCGAGATCGGCCCCCACCACGATGGCCAGCACCGTCAGCTCGGCCTGCCCGCCGGGCGCGAAGGCCAGAAACCCCTCCAGCGGGCGGGCGAGGCCGGTGAGCACGACGAATTCGGTGAAGGCCGCGGCCAGCACCGCCAGCACCATCACGAAGGCCAGCCCCGACAGCACGAAGGCCCGCAACTCGCGCAGGGTGACGCCGACATATTGCACGCCGATGCCGATGCCGATGAAGAGCTGCGCCAGCATGATCGCCTCGGCCGGCGGGCGCTGCGTGATGATCCCCGCCAGCGACAGCGCCGCGGTGGTGATCATCGGCCCGAGGATCGAGGCGCCGAAGAGGCCGAGATACTCGCCCCCCTTCCAGCCGACCAGCGCCGCCACCGCCATCCAGATCAGCTGGCCCGCCCCGAACTCCCGCAGCGGCGCGCCCATCGCCCCGCTGAGCGGCGCGTCGTAGAGCCAGACGAGGATCATCGGCGCGATGGTGACCAGCACCGCCACCCGCGTCGCATGGATCAGCGACAGGGCCCGCACATCGGCCCCCGCCTCCTCGCCGAAGATCACCATATCCTGCAGCCCGCCCGGCATGGCCGCGTAATAGGAGGTCGCCGGATCGAAGCCGAGCCGCCGGAAGAACGGCACGCCGATCAGACCGATCAGCAGCACATAGAGCGGCACCAGCGCCACGCTCATCGCCATCTGCGGGATCTGCCCGACCACCTCGGGGGTGATCGAGGCGCCGACCGCCACGCCGAGGATGGTGCGCGCCCCGACCGAGATCTGCCCCAGCCCGCGCAGCCGCGCGCCGAAAAGCGCCGCCACCAGACAGAAGGACATCGGTCCGAACAGGAAGGGCAGCGGCAGCCCGAGCAGAAGGAAGGTGGCGGCTCCGGCGAGAGCCAGCGCGACGGTGCCGGCGCGGGGGATCACCGACGCCCACGACAGCTTGAAACGGAAGGGCTGCGTCATGGCGCTCTCCTTGTTGACGGTTAATGTATCCAGATGTATGCAACGGGATGCAACAGGGAACTGCGCGCACATGACCGAGGACTCCGAAGGACCGCAGGGACAGTCCGCCTACCGGCGCCTGCTGGCCGACATCAAGTCGGGCCAGCTGCTGCCCGGCTCGCGCCTGCGCGAGACCGAGCTGGCCGAGCGTTTCGGCATCTCGCGCACCCCGGTGCGCGAGGCGATCCGGCAGCTGGAGGCCGACGGGCTGGTGACGCATCAGGCCCGTCAGGGCGCCACGATCCGCAATCTCGACTATGCCGAGGTCATCGAACTCTACGAGATGCGCTCGGTGCTGGAGGGCACGGCCTCGCGTCTGGCGGCGCGGATGGCGCAGCGGGTCGAGGTGGTCGAGCTGACCGAGCTGAACGACGCGCTGGCCGCCAGCGCCCCCGGCGCCGCCGCGCAGGAGCTGAACCGCCAGTTCCACCGCACCCTGCTCGACGCGGCGCGCAACCGCTTTCTGGTCAAGACCATGAGCGCGCTGCAGAAGACCCTGCTGATCCTCGGCCCGACCACCCTTGCCGACCCGACCCGCCCCGAGGCCGCCGCCGCCGAACATGCCGCCGTCATCCGGGCCATCGCGGCCCATGACGGCGATGCCGCCGAGGCGGCGATGCGCGCCCATGTCGAAGCCGCCCTGAACGCCCGCATCCGGGCCATGCGCGGGCGCGAAATCCCGATGGAGGACGAATGACCGAGACCCCCGAAACTTACGACATCGCCATCGTCGGGGGCGGCAATGCCGCGCTCTGCGCCGCGATCACCGCCGCCGAGGCCGGCGCGCGGGTCATCATCCTCGAGGGCGCGCCGGTGCCCTATCGCGGCGGCAACTCGCGCCACACCCGCAACTTCCGCTGCATGCATCGCGGCCCGATGTCGCCGCTGACCGGCGCCTACGAGGAAGACGAGTATTTCCACGACCTGATGCTGGTCACCAAGGGCAAGACCGAGGAGCATCTGGCCCGCATGACCATCCGCAGCTCGGAGGAATGCCTGCCCTGGATGCAGGAGCATGGCGTGCGCTTCCAGCCCTCGCTCTCGGGCACGCTGTCGCTGTCGCGCACCAACGCCTTCTTCCTCGGCGGCGGCAAGGCGCTGGTGAATGCCTATTACAACACCGCCGAGGCCCTGGGCGTGACCGTCGTCTACGAGGCGCAGGTGCGTCACGTCCACCGCGACGGGCAGGCGATCACCCATCTCGATGTCGAGATCGCCAAGGCCCCGCCGGTCACCATCCGCGCGAAGGCCTTCGTGCTGGCCTCGGGCGGGTTCCAGGCCGATCTCGACTGGCTGGCCCGGGCCTGGGGGCCCTCGGCGCGCAACTTCCTGATCCGCGGCACGCCCTACAACCGCGGCGTCGTGCTGAAGGACATGCTCGATCAGGGCGCCGACAGCGTGGGCGACCCGACGCAGTGCCATGCCGTCGCCATCGACGGGCGCGCGCCGAAATACGACGGCGGCATCGTCACCCGGCTGGATTGCGTGCCCTTCTCCATCGTGGTCAACCGCGACGGCCAGCGTTTCTATGACGAGGGCGAGGACACCTGGCCCAAGCGCTATGCGATCTGGGGCCGGCTGGTCGCGGCGCAGCCCGATCAGGTCGGCTACGCGCTGATCGACGCCAAGTCGATCGACCTCTTCATGCCTTCGGTCTTCCCGCCGATCGTGGCCGACACGATCCCCGAGCTTGCGGCGAAGATGGGCCTCGACCCCGCCGCGGTGCAGGCCACGGTGAACGACTTCAACGCCGCCTGCCGCCCCGGCACCTTCCACCCGACCGAACTGGACGGGCTGGCGACCGAGGGGCTGGCCACGGCCAAGACCAACTGGGCCCGCCCGCTGGATCAGGCGCCGTTCTACGGCTACCAGCTGCGCCCCGGCGTGACCTTCACCTATCTCGGGCTGAAGGTCTCGGACAGCGCGCAGGTCCACACCCCCGAGGGGCCGATCACCAATCTCTGGGCCGCCGGAGAGATCATGGCCGGCTCGATCCTCGGCCAAGGCTATCTGGCCGGCTTCGGGATGACCATCGGAACCGTCTTCGGACGCATCGCCGGCAAGGAGGCCGCCGCCCATGTCGCTTGATTTCGCCCTCAAGACCCAATTGAGCGCCACCGAGGAAGCCCGGCGCCAGATCGAGATCTGCAACGCCTGCCGCTATTGCGAGGGGTTCTGCTCGGTCTTCCCGGCCATGACCCGGCAGAAGGCCTTCGCCGATGGCGATCTGACCCATCTGGCGAACCTCTGCCACAATTGCCGGGGCTGCCACTATTCCTGCCAGTATACCGCGCCGCATGAATTCGCGCTGAACATCCCCGCCGCTCTGGCCGAGGTGCGTCAGGACAGCTGGGAACGGCTGGCGCGACCGCAGACGCTGGCCCGCCTGTTCCACGAGCGCGGCGTCGCCATGGCCGGGCTGCTGGTCGTCGCACTGACGCTGTTCTTCGCGCTGATCGCCGCGCTGCGTCCGACCGGGGGCGACGGCTTCTATGCCTACATGGCGCATAACGTGATGATCGCGATCTTCATCCCGGCCTTCCTCGCGCCCCTCGCCCTCATCGGCCTGTCGCTGCGCGACTACTGGCGCGAGGTGGAGGGCGGCCCGCTGCGCCTGCGCCACCTGCTGAAGGCGGGCGACATGGCGGGGCGGATGAAGAACCTGAACGGCGGTCACGGCGACGGCTGCAACTTCGAGGATGGCGACCGTTTCAGCCAGAAGCGCCGCATCGCGCATCAGCTGATGATGTGGGGCTTCCTCGCCTGTTTCGCCTCAACCTCGTCCGGGACGATCCTGCACTACGTCTTCGGCTGGACGGCGCCCTACCCGTTCTGGGCCCCGCCGAAGCTGCTCGGCGTGCCTGGCGGTCTGGCGATGGTGGCGGGGGCGCTCGGGCTGGCCCTGCTGAAGCTGAAGGCCGATCCGGATCTCGGCGCGCGCCGGGTCTGGGGCGGCGAGATGGCCTTTATCCTGCTCTTGGGCGTCGTGGCGCTGACCGGGCTCGTGCTCTATGCCGCCACCGGCACCGCCGCCGTCGGGCCGCTGCTGGCGATCCACCTCGCCACGGTGATGACGCTGTTCCTGCTCATGCCCTTCTCCAAGATGATCCACGGCTTCTTCCGCTTCACCGCGCTGGTGGCCGAGGCGGGCAAGCTGGAGAAGACCCGCTGAGCCTTCGGAAGACCGCGCAACGCAAAAGGGCCCCGGCATCGCTGCCGGGGCCCTTTGTCTTTCCGCGGATGGCTCAGGCGCTGGTCAGCGCCGCGGCCGGCACATAGACCTCGCCGGTGACCAGCTTGCGCGCGGTGCGGATCGCGCCGGCGCTGACCACCTGCAGATCCTTGCCCCGCCCGCTGGTGCGCAGCGCCACGTCGATCATGCCGCTGGGATGCTCGATCAGGATCTCGCGGTCCTCGCCCTCGGGGCGCAGCGCGAGCCCGTCCGAGACCGAGCCCTCCAGCACCGCGACCGTCGAGACGCAGAGCGCGCCGGTCACCGCGAAGGCGGCATGGGCCTTGTGCGGCACGAAATAGCGCGCGGCGATATGGCCGCCCTGCTTCGGGGCGGCCAGTATCGCCACCTTGGGAAGCACCTTGCCGGTCACGTCGCCCAGCCCCATCCGGCGCCCGGCCTCCAGCCGCATCGCCTCGAGCTTGGCGAAGAAGTCGCGGTCGGCGTCGAGCTCGGCCGGGGTCTCGTAGCCGGTCTTGCCCAGATCGGCGGCGCGCAGGATCATCATCGGCACCGCCACGTCGATCAGCGTCACCGCGACGCCGTCGATCTCTTCCTGCAGATGGCCCGAGGGCAGCAGGCCGCTGGTCTTGGAGCCGACGATATCCATGAAGTTCAGCCGCACGCAGGCCGCCGTGCCGGGCACGCCGGCGATGGCGGTGTCGCCGTCATAGTCGACGGTCTCGCCGTCGGTCTGCACCAGCGCCTCGATCCGCGTGTTGGTGTTGACGTTGAAGATCACCACCCGCGTCTCGTCGCCGGTCACCGGCACCATGCCGCGCTCGATGGCGAAGGGGCCGACGCCCGACAGGATGTTGCCGCAGGAGGGCGAGGTGTCCACCACCGCCTCGGTCACCGAGACCTGCGCGAAGAGGTAGTCGACATCCACCCCCTCGCGGGCCGAGGGCTGCACCATCGCCACTTTCGAGGTCAGCGTGTCGGCGCCGCCGATGCCGTCGATCTGGCGCACGTCGGGCGAGCCCATCACCGCCAGCAGGACGCGGTCGCGCGCGGCCTCGTCCGCGGGCAGGTCTCCGGTGCGGAAATACGGCCCCTTCGAGGTGCCGCCCCGCATGATGATCACCGGGATACCGTGCTGTTTCGCCATGTCTTCTTCCTCCGTCCGTCAATGAAAATGGCCCGAGCCTTTCGGCGCGGGCCATGGGTCGTCACGAGACCAGCGGCCAGGGCAACCGGTCGTAGAAGTATTGCTGCAACAGCCCCTCGGGCAGGATCAGGTTCAGCGCCGAGGTCAGGATCATCAGGATGATCGCGCCCAGCAGCGTCAAGAGCAGGGTCTGCAGCCAGCCCGCCTTGGCGATGATCCGCAGGAAGGCCACGAAGAAGCCGATGACCGCGAGGAAATAGCCCACCACCGCGATCGAGGCGACGAAGCCCACCAGCCAGCCGATGTATTTCAGCGGCGTCATCGGGCCTTCGCTCTCCGCAGGCTCCTTCGACTCGGCGTCGAACACCGCGCCGCTCGCGCGGTTGCCGCGGATCTGCGGCCAGAGCACCAGCGCGGCGGCGACCATGCCGACCAGCGCGATGCTGACCGGGAAGATCCGGCCCAGTTGCGACAGGTTGATCGTCTCGACGAAGGTGAAGACGAAGAGTCCCATGATCGCCAGGGTGAAGGCGACCTGCGGCCACATCGCGGTGGTCGCGGTGGCGGCGCTCTTGCCCTCGACCTCGATCTTGGTGCCGCTCTTGCGCTGCGAATACATGCTGAAGCCGATCGACAGGATGATGATGGCGGCGATGATCAGCACGATGGGCCGCTGGAACGAGTTCCAGCCCGAGAACTGCAGCGCCTGGTAGAGATAGCGCTCGGACTGCGTCGCCAGCACGAAGCCGATCAGGAAGGCCGGACGCGGCCAGCCGAAGCGGCGCAACAGGATGCCGACGATGCCGAGCACCACCAGCGCCACCAGATCGTAGAGCGAGCGGTTGGGCTGGAAGGCCGCGAAGGTGATGACGAGGATCATGAAGGGCGCGACCAGCGGGTAGCGCACGATGGTGATCTTGGCGATGGCCGGGGCCAGCAGGATGCAGAGCGCGGTGCCCAGCACGTTGGCCAGCGCCAGCGACCAGACGATGGTGTAGGTCACGTCGAGGTTGGTGCTGACCATCGACGGCCCGGGCTGCAGGCCGATCAGCACCATCCCCGCGAGGAAGATCGCCATCGAGCCCGAACCGGGGATGCCGAACAGCAGCGTCGGCACCAGACCGCCGCCATCCTTCGAGGCGGTGGTCGATTCGACCGCGATGACGCCGCGGATGTCGCCCTTGCCGAACTGGCTCTTGTCACGCGAGGTCTGCACCACATGGCCATAGGCGATCCAGTCCACGACCGACCCGCCGAGCCCCGGGATCATCCCCAGCACCGCGCCGAGTGCGGCAAGCCGCAGCGTCAGCCAGCGGTAGACCCAGGTGTCCTTCAGCCCCTGCTTCCAGCCGGCGCCGATGGGCGAGCCTTCCTGCGCGATGGCGCTGTTGCGGCGCAGCAGGTCGCCGATCTCGGGAATGGCGAAGAGCGCGAGGCCGACGATCACCAGCGGCAGGCCGTTCATCAGATAGAGCGTGCCGAATTCCATGCGGTATTCGCCGGTAGCGGGGGCCGCGCCGACAGCGCCGAGGGCCAGACCCGCGGCACAGGCGGCGATGCCCTTGGACAGGCTGTTGCCGGCCAGCGTGCCGACCATCGACAGGCCGAACATGGTCAGCATGAACAGCTCGGCCGCGCCGAAGGACAGGATCAGCGGCCGCGCCACCAGCACGCAGACCGTCAGCACCACCGCGCCGAACAGCCCGCCGATGAAGGAGGCCGAAAACGCCGCACTCAGCGCCCGCGCCGCCTGGCCCTTCTTGGCCAGCGGAAAGCCGTCGAGGATCGTGGCCTGCGAGGCGGAGGAGCCGGGGATGCCCATCAGGATCGAGGCGAAGGTGTCCGAGGTCGACAGCACCGGCAGGATGCCGATCAGCATCGCCAGCGCCAGGGTCGGCTCCATGCCGTAGACGAAGGGCAGCAGCAGCGACATCCCGACGATGCCGCCGAGGCCCGGCAGCACGCCGACGATCAGGCCGGTGACGACCCCGATCATCAGATACTGGATATGCTGGAACGTCAGCACGTTGCTGAGCGCGGAGAGAATGGCTTCAGTGACCATGGTGAGACCCTGGGACCTTCTGAAAGGGTGACAGCGCGCGCGCCAAGGCCGCGGCGGGACAGCGCCGCGAGCGATCACCCGGATTGCGGGGTGCCGGCTGCGCGCAGGCCCGGGCCTCGGGGGCGGGGCATGCAAGCGCAGACGGAACGAAGGGCCCCGCGCCCGCCCGGAAGGGGCGGCGCGGGGCCCGGGTCTTCACATCAGTCCAGCATCACGCTGTGGTTCTCGTTGAGATAGGTGCGGACCCACTCGCGCGCGTCGGGATCGATCGTGGTCGCGACCTTGTAGAGCGGCACCACGCCATCACCGACGGCCTGCTCGTAGTCGCCCAGAACCTCGCCGGCGCTGGCGATCAGCTCCGGGTCCTTGGCGGCAGCGGCGAAGGCATCGCGATAGGCCTGCACGATGTTCTCCGGCGTGTCCTTCGGCAGCATCGCCGGCTTCTGCGCGGCAAAACCCGAGCCGAAGAAGGACATGTAGGCCTCGAAGGCTACGCCCGAGGGCTTCTCGCCATGCATCATCTCATAGGCTTCGATGAAATGCGGGATCTCCGGGAAGGACGGGTCGCGCTGCAGGTTGCCCTCGGCGTCGAGAACGCCGTAGGAGAACAGCGGCACCGCCGTGCCCGCCTCGACCAGCGGCACCACGTTGGTCAGATAGGCCGACGAGGTCTGGTAGTCGATGGTCGCTTCGCCGCGTTCGAAGGCCAGACGGCCATCGCCCCGGCCGGTCATGCCGAAGACATGGCGCACGTTCAGGCCGAGAACCTCGAAGGCCAGCATCGGCACGAGGTCGAGCGAGGTCGCGCCCTGGCTGGCATAGACCAGCTCGGTCTCGCCCAGCTCGCCCAGTTCCGAAGCGTCGGCGACGCCCGCGCTGGCCGGGATGTAGACCACGCCGCCGGTCGGCGACACGAGCACCGGCTGGAAATCGGCATAGTCATAGCGCACGCGGCTGTCGCCCAAGAGGAAGGGGAACTGCGTGGAGCCCGAGGTGCCGAGCAGTTGCAGCCCGTTCGGGCGGGCGCGGGCGGCGAATTCGTTGGTGCCGGTGATCGAGCCGCCACCGGGGACGTTGCGGATGATGACGTTCGGGTTGCCCGGCAGGTGCCGCGACAGGTAGGGCGCGAAGAAGCGCGCCCAGACGTCGGAACCGCCGCCCTCCGAGAAGGGGATCCACCATTCGACGGTCTGGCCGGAGAAATCGACCTCCTGTGCGGCGGCGGGGGCCGCGGCGGTCAGGCTGGCTGCCACGAATGCGGCGGCGACGGCGCCCTTGAGGCGACGCAGTGTTGCTTGCATGTTTGTTGTCCTCCCATTGGTCCGGCACGCGGGACGCGCCGGGCGAATGGTCCCTTCATCGCACATGAAGCTGTCCAAAGACTGTCATGTTGTCGCAGCGACTATTTTTCAGCTTGTTTTCTCGTCGCTCTGCACCAACGGAAGCGTCAGCAGGATGACGCAGCCCTGCGCCGAGGGCTCCACCCGCGCGTCGCCGCCCGCGCGGCGGGCGATGGTGCGCACGATCGGCAGCCCCAGACCCGAGCCGCCGTCATCCGCCGTGCTGACCCGGAAGAAGCGGTCGAACACCGCCTCGTGCATCTCGCGCGGGATGCCCACCCCCCGGTCGCGCACCCGCAGCACCGCCATGCCCCGCGCGCGCGACAGCTCGAGGCTCAGCGCGCTGCCCGGCGGCGTGCCGTATTTCAGCGCGTTGTCGATCAGGTTGTCGACGGCCTCCTCCAGCAGCACCGCATTGGCCGCGACCGGCAGCGGCCCCTCCACCCCGTCGAGCGACAGGTCCACGTCGCGGCGCAGCGCAGCCGGCACGTGGCGCCGCGCCACCTCGGCCACGATCTGCGCCAGATCGACCGGCGCGCAGCTCTGCGCATCGGGCCCGTCGCTGGCCGCATCCAGCCTGAGCAGCTGCTGGGTCAGCCGCGACAGCCGCCGCGTCAGCTCCTGCAGGTCGGTCAGCCGCTGCTGGCGATCCGCGTCGGAGCGCGCGTTCAGCGCCGAATCCGCCTGCGCCTGAATTGCCGCCACCGGGTTGCGCAGCTGATGCGCCGCGTTCGAGATGAAGGCCCGGCGCCGGTCCAGCTCCAGCGACAGCCGCTGGAACAGGCTGTTGATGGTGGCGACCAGCGGCACCACCTCGCGCGGGACGCGGCGGCGGATCGGGCGCAGCTCGTGCGAGTTGCGCAGCGCCACGGCATTGCGCAGGTCGGTCAGCGGCGAGAGCCCGCGGTTGATGCCGAACCAGACCAGCGCCGCGCCGGAAGCCACCATCAAGGCCACCACCGCCGCCGCCTGCCCCATCATCTGCAGCGTCAGCGCCTCGCGCCGGGTCACGGTCTGCCAGACGCGCACCGTGGTCCAGCCGTCGAGCTCGGGGTCGGTGATGTATTCGCGCAGCACCACCGCGCGCACCGGCGCGCCATTGTAGACCGCGTTGTAGAAGACCGGCACCGCCTCGGGATATTCGCGCCCCGCCGGCATCGGCGGCGCATCGGTGCGCCCGACGATGAACCGCCCCCCCGCCGCATGCACCTGATAGAACAGCGGGTCGCCGATCGCCCCCTCCAGCGAAGTGAGCAGCGACTCTGCGATCAGGTCGCCCTTGGTCACCATCACCTCGCGCGCGACGGCATGGGCCACGACCTTCAGCGTATCGTCATAGAGGTTGCGCGACATGTCCCGCGCCATCCAGTGCAGCACCACGCTGGCCAGCACCGCCAGCACCAGCTGCGGCACCACGATCAGCACGAAGAGCCGTGTCCTCAGGCTGAGGGCGCGCCCGTCCGGCATCCTCACGCCGTCCTGTCCTGCTGCAGGATGTATCCGAGCCCCCGGATCGAGCGGATCTGCACCTCGCAGCCCTCGATCTTGCGGCGCAGACGCGAGACCAGCAGCTCGACCGCGTTCACGTCGACATCCGCGCCGGTGCCGTAGATGCTGTCGCAGAGCGCCGATTTCCCCACCACCCGCTCGGCATTGTCAAACAGCGCCTCCCACAGCGCCAGTTCGCGGCGCGACAGCTCAATCACCCCGCCCGGCCCGCTGAGCCTGCGCCCGGCCCGGTCGAAGGACAGCGCGCCCATCGTCTCGACCATCTGCCCGCGCTTGCCGCGCCTGCGGCTGAGCGCCCGGATCCGCGCGCAGAGCTCGGCCATCTCGAAGGGCTTGGTCATGTAGTCGTCGGCCCCCGCATCGAGCCCGGCCACCCGGTCCTCGAGCCCGTCGCGCGCCGTCAGCACCAGCACCGGAATGTCCTTGTCCAGCGCGATGGTGTGGCGGATCACGTCCAGCCCGCCGAGCCGCGGCAGGCTCATGTCGACGATGGCGAGATCGGCCCCCTCGCGTATCAGGAACTCCAGCCCGTCCTGCCCGTCGGCCAGCCAGTCGACGGAATGACCCTCTTCCCGAAGGGCCTGCTCGACCGCGCGGGCCAGCATCTGGTTGTCTTCGATCAGGACGATCCGCATGGCCTTCGCCTCGCGACAGGGGATATTTCCTCTTAGGGGCTGGATCGGCGAAGATACAGTCCCTAAACATGACTCCGGGGAAGAGGCTTCCGCGAGGGGGTCACCAGGGAGGCACGCCATGCGATACCCAAAAAGCGCCCCGGGCCTCGGCCGGGCGGTGCTGACCGTCTTCATCGCCGCGCTCGCAGCCTTGCCGCTGCGCCCGGCGCTGGCGCAGGGCGTCGATTTCACCGGCAAGCCGATCGACCTGGCGATCCCCTTCTCCGAGGGCGGCGGGTCGGATGTCTGGGCCCGCTTCCACGCCCCCCTGCTGTCGCGCCACCTGCCCGGCCAGCCCGAGGTCACCGTCCGGAACGACCCGGGCAGCGGCGGCACCCGCGGATCGAACGCCTTCGCCGATCAGGCCTCGTCCGATGGCCGGTCGGTGCTGGGCACCTCGGGCTCGTCGCTCTTCGCCTATCTGCTCGGCGATTTCCGGGTGCGCTACGATTTCAGCGACTGGACCGTGCTGATGGCCTCGCCCACTGGCGGCGTCGTCTATGTCTCCAGCGATCTCGGCCTCACATCCTGGCGCGACATCGCCGATCTGCGCGACAAGACGCTGGTCTTCGCCAGCCAGGGCGTCACCTCGCTGGATCTGGTGCCGATGCTGGCCTTCCGGGTGCTGGGCTTCGACACGCAATACGTCTTTGGCTACACCGGCCGGCATGACGGGCTGGAGGCGATGCGTCACCGCGAGGTGAACATCGACTACCAGACCACTTCCGCCTATCTGCGCAACGTGGCCCCGATGGTCGCGGCGGGCGAGGCCGTGCCGCTGATGAGCTGGGGCGTCGTCGATGCCGAGGGCAGGGTGCAGCGCGACCCCACCTTCCCCGACCTGCCGACGCTGGAGGAACTCTACGAACAGCTCTACGGCAAACCGCCCTCGGGGCCGGAATACGACGCCTACCGGGTGTTCTCCTCCGCCGGTTTCGCCGCGCAGAAGCTCCTGGTCCTGCCGGGCGACACCCCGCCCGAGATCCGCGAGACCTGGCTCGAGGCGATCCGCGCCCTGCGCCGCGACCCCGACTATCTCGCCCGCGCGCCCGAGATCCTCGGCGCCTACCGGACGCTCGTCGGCGACGAGGCCGAGAAGCTCGCCCGCAGCGTCACCGAGATCGACCCCGAGACCCGCCGCTTCGTGCTGCAATGGCTGGCCGACGAATATTCGATCAGGTTGGCGGAGTGACCTGCCGCCCCGCCTCGATCACCCGGATCGGGCTGCCCGCCTTCCAGGCCGCGATCGCCTCGGCGGTCTGGCGGTAGAACATGCGGAAGGTCTGCTCGCTGACATAGCCCAGATGCGGCGTGACCAGCAGCCGCCCGCTGTCGATCAGCGCCCGGTCCAGCACCGGCGCGCCTTCGGGCAAGGGCTCGACATCATGCACGTCGAGCGCGGCGCCGCCCAGCCGCCCAGCCCGCAGCGCCTCCAGCAAAGGCGCGACCTGCACGATCGGCCCGCGCGAGGTGTTCAGAAGCAGCGCATCCGGCCGCATCAGCGCGAATTCCCGCGCGCCGAACAGGCCCCGCGTCGTCTCCGACAGCACCAGATTGACCGAGACGATATCCGACCCGCGCAGCAGCGCATCGAGATCGGGCGCGTATCCCACCTTCTCCGCGGCGGCCTGCTCCGCCGTCAGGCTGCGCGACCAGGCCAGCAGCTCGACCCCGAAGGGCCGCGCCAGCGCGGCGAGCTTGCGCCCGATCCGCCCGTAGCCGGCGATGCCCAGCGTCAGCCCCGCAAGGTCGCGCCCGATGCCCTGCTGCCAGCCCCCGGCCGTGGCCGCATTCGCCTCCGGCACGATCCGCCGCGTCAGCGCCAGAAGCAGCGCCATGACGAATTCCGCCGTGGTGGTCCCGCGGGACTCGGTGCCGCAGACCACGATCCCGCGCGCCCGCGCCGCCGCGATGTCGATCGACAGGTTCCGCGCCCCGGTTGTCACGATCAGCTTCAGCTTCGGCAGCGCCCCGATCAGCCCCGCATCCAGCGGCGTCCGCTCGCGCATCACGCAAAGCACGTCGAAGGGCGCCAGCCGCGCCGCCAGCGCCGCCGGATCGGCGAGCGTATCGTGAAACACCGTCACGTTGTCGCCCTCGGGCCACGGCGCATAATCCCGCGCCACGTCGGCCGCGCGGCTGCCTCAAGCCCCGCGCAGGCCCAGGTTATGTATGCAATCGCATGCCGAACTTGTCGACACCGATGAACCTGCGGAGACGACGCATTCGACCTGCTCCCAGACATCAACCGCAGGATTTGCAGGGCGAGCATGCCATGGCGCTCAATCCCGCCTCGACGGAGGGGCCGGTCCGGCTGTCGTCAGCGCCAGACAGCATGGTCTCCAGATCGTCGCGCGCCAAGCCGATATCCTGCAGCAGGCGGTCGTCGTGGCGGGTCAGCAGCCAGCCCATCGAGCGGCGGGCCTGCAGGCGGCAGAGAAGGCGCGACAGGAACATGGCGGGTCTCCCGATCTGGTCTTCCCCTGATATGGCCGTCCGGTTGACATCAGGCAAACGAATAGGAATGATGGGTGGCATCCATGGAATTGATGGCAAGGCGATGACGATCCCGCTCGACAGCGACCTGATGCGCGCCTTTCTGGCGGTGGCCGACACCGGCAGCGTGACCCGGGCCGCCGACCGGATCGGGCGCACCCAATCCGCTGTCTCGATGCAGATCCGCCGGCTGGAGGACAGCCTCGGCCAATCGCTGTTCCTGCGCCAGCCGCGCGGGGTGGAGCTGACGCCGCGCGGCGAGCAGCTGGTCCCCTATGCCCGCCGGGTCGTGGGCCTTCTCGACGAGGCGGCGACGGCGCTGCGGGTCAAGCCTCTGGTCGGCCCGGTGCGCATCGGCATCCCCGACGAATACAGCGAGACCGTGCTGCCCCGCGCCCTGGCCGCCTTCGCCGAGCGGCATCCGGGGGTCGAGGTGACGGTGCGCTGCGACCATTCCGAGCCGCAGCTGGCCGCGCTGCGGGCGGATGAGCTGGATCTGGCGGTCACCTATGACTGGAGCAACACCTCGGCGGACGAGGTGCTCTGCATCGATCCGACGGTCTGGGTGACCTCGGTGGCGCATGACCAGCATCTGCGCGATCCCCTGCCGGTCAGCATGTATTTCCGCTCCGACTGGTGCCGCGACTTCATGCTGCGCTCGCTGGAACAGCAGGGGATGGGCTATCGCAAGGCCTTCGAATGCGACATGGCCAGCGGGCTGCGCACTGCCGTGCGTACAGGGCTCGCCATCGCCGCCCTGTCGCGCAGCACCATCCCCGCCGGCTGCCGCGAACTCACGTCGGCCGACGGCTTTCCCATCGTCGACAGCTCGCGCGTCCTGCTGCGCCGCAACCCGCGCGGCAGCTCGCCGGCCATCGACGGTCTTGCGGAGATGATCCGCGAGGCTTTCCGCCCGCTTGCCGGACGCGACGCCGCGTGACCCGCGCTCATCGTTGGGACCAGTTGAACGCCACAGCGCCTG